>JAGLUD010000186.1 GCA_023134935.1 Paracoccaceae bacterium
GATGTTGGATGCGAGTTCTTCGGACTCGACAGAATTCGCAATTTCAACAAGAGCATCCGCCAACCGCGAACAAACCGAGAGTGGCATGTCGTCGTCCCACACATCGGCAACGGAGGCTGCGAATGCGGTCAACTCGAAATCATACTGTTCACCTTGCGCCGCGCCGCGCACTTGCGAAATGTTACTTAAGACAAGTTCTTCGCATTCCCCGTCACTGGAAGTGACGCAATATTCTGCGGTTTCGATGAACATACCGTCGAATTGCGACGTCTGCGCAGTTGCGAAGTCTGCCGACAGAGAAGTCACAAGGACTGCAAAGATCGCGGAAACTTTAGACATAAAATTCATGGCGTCCTCCTCAATTTACAGCCACAGCACGAAATACCGTAGCTATTTTCGCTTATACGCAACGAAACCGGTGGTTTTCAACGAAAATTTGATGCCATATGGATGATAAGAGTAACGATTGCGCACTGAGGCCTGATTGCCACATGAGAATACGTAAAATACAGCTGTTGGTTTTGGCGGGCGCATTTGCAGCGCTTTGTGTATATGCCGCCACTTTGGCGCAGCGCGAATACACAGCTTTTCGCGCGGGTACCGCTTGGGGTGTGACGGAATTTCAAGGGCTTTCCAGTAGCAAGCTCGCGGCTTCCCACGCATCCAACCAAGACTGGCTTGATGGGTGTTTGCGAGCCGTTACCTCAATCAAAGGGCGGTTGTTGTATGGCGAAAGCCGTGTGCAATTGCTGGAAAATTGCACACGCGTGGCAGGCGAGATCACCGATGCGTCCCGCAGCAACGCGTACGCGTGGTATTTCCAAGCTTATATGGCACTTCAAAACGAGGCCGATAGCGATTTCAATGCCGCTCTGGTCAAGTCTTATCAATATGGGCCGACCGAGCAATGGATCGCCGAATTGCGTGTTCCGTTAGCCGAGCGCGGGCTGGCGTCATTAAACCCACAAGCGCAGGAGGGTCATCAAAACGACCTCGGCTTGTTAGTGCAAAGTCGTCGTGGCATCGGGTCGATAGCGCGGCGTTATGTTCGCGATCCGGGATTTCGCACCCGCCTTACGGATGTCGTCGAAACCTTGCCGCAACCCGCGCAACAGCAGTTCTTACGAGCTTTGAAGGTCGAAGTCGCGAGGTTTCAGAATGGTGGGCAGTAGTAGTAGGATTAATGACCTGATCAGTTACATGTTGCTAATAATTATCATGCTTTCACCGCTACCACTGGGCAGCAATCGGCCGATATTCTGGGCGATTTCGGCCGCTTTCGTGTTTTTCATAGCCACCGTATTTCTGGCGACAATGGCGCTGAGGGAAATCCCGCTTCGTATCTCGGCACGAAAATTCATTGTCGTTGGGGTGCTGGTTGGCGTTTACTTGGGGTATATGGCACTGGCCCCGAACGCGAACGCTCTGGCCACGGTACGCACCTTATCCTACGCTGTATTTTTCTTTTTGATGGTACAAGTTAGCGCCAATCGCTATCGCGCGAAACGGATAGCAACGTTCATGCTTCTTATCGCGATAATCTATGCAGTTGTCGGGTTCGCAATGCATTATGGAAATTTGGAGCTACCAACGGAATTCGGGCTGTCAGCTTATGCTGGCAACGCGCATGGTACGTTCACGAACAGGAATTCATACGCAACGTATCTGGGCTTTGGCATTCTTCTTGGCCTGGCGCTTTTGATCAACCGAATGCGCGGGTTTAGTGACGGGATGCTCGCACTGTCGGATGAAAAGCTGGTTTTCGCGGGGGTCGGTATGGTGCTGATGCTGGTGACGTTGATCTCGACGAACTCGCGCATGGGCGTCGCCGCGCTTGGTGTCGCAGCGGTTTTCTTTTTGCTGGTACTGGTGATGAAAAGGGCGCGGGCAGGATTGTGGACAACGATAAGCCTTACCGCCGGAATGCTGATCATCGCGGGTTTCGCATTTTCCCTTTACGGCGCGACCTTGTTGGAACGTCTGGGTTCGGTGGAGCGCGACGCCGATGTGCGCTTTGCGCTTTACGAGCAGGTCTGGCAGATGATCCTCGCCAAACCCTGGGCCGGCCATGGCGCCGATAGTTTCGAGGTTGCATTTCCGACTTACCACCACCTGCCGGTCAGCCCTGATCTGCTGTGGAGCAAGGCACATAACACATATCTGACCAACTGGGCTGAATCGGGATTGGTCATCGGCTCTATTCCGGTGTTGCTGGGATTGTGGGTGTTTTTCCGTCTGTTGTACGTGGTTTATGAACGGCCAAGCCGGTATATTTTTTCGCTACTAGGGGCGAGCGTTATACTGCAGGGTGCCATACATTCGACGGTAGACTTCAGTTTAGAAATACAGGCGAATATGTATATGCTTTTGGCAATTCTCGCGCTTGGATATGCTGAGGCTATGCAAGCAAAAAAACGGGGCTCCCGAGATGTTTGAATTGATTAAGGACATCTGGCCATTGCGAACATCTGCAAGGCAGCTGAACCTCGAGAAATTCGAAGGCACTGTTTATGTCGTCGGGGACGTGCACGGTCGGCTTGATCTGCTGCTCGGATTGGAAGCTTTGATCTTTGACGACGCCAAGGAAAGTGAAACCGAAAAACTGATTATCTACATCGGCGATATGGTTGACCGTGGTCCGGATAGCGCAGGAGTACTTGCCCACATTCGCGGGGCGGTACCACGCGGTTTCCTGCGACTCGCGTTGCTAGGCAATCACGAACATATGCTTTTACGATTTGTGCGTGACACCAACGAGGATCTTTGGCTGAATTTTGGCGGCCGTGAAACGTTGATGTCGTATGGTGTTGGCGAACAGGAAACCTTTGACGTGAAACCCGGAACGGCCGGTATGCGATTATTGCTGCAAAAGGCCATCCCGCACGAGGACCTGACTTTCCTGCGCGCACTTCCACAAGCAATTACGCTTAAACATTTTATTCTGACACACGCGGGCGGAAATCCTGCCAAGCCTTTTTCAGACCAAACGAAGCGCGAGATGGTTTGGGGAATCCGAGGATTCTTGAAAACTAGTGCGGATTACGGTCGCGAGATGGTGCACGGGCATTTCATTGTGAACGACGTGCGTCGTGCCGATGGAAAAATCGTGATCGATACTGGTGCGTACGCCAGCGGGCGATTAAGCGCGGTTAAATTGGAACACGATGGAACGGTTGATTTTTTACAGTATGAAAACGCCGCGAACTAGCGTAAATATAGGTTATAATTCGCAACACGATAAAAATCGGGGCAAATACAGGCATAATGGAAGAAGACGAAATTGATATTCGTGGGTTATTTGGAATCCTGCGACGCCGGATAAAACTGATCTTCGCAGTGGTTGTGCTCGTTATGGCCGGCGCGTTTTTCTATGTGTCTTCGTTGACACCATATTACACGGCCTCGACGTTAATTCTGGTGGATCCCGGGGAAAAGAACCTGCTGTCACCGGAATATTCGGGGGACGCGTATGCCAACTTCAGCATTAACGATGTTCGCGTAAACGGCGAGATTGAAATACTAAAATCAGTCGCTGTGGCAATGCGCGTAGTCGAAGAAGCCGGTCTGTTGACTGATCCGGAGTTCGGGTACCCACCTTCTACAACCATCGATCCAGACGCCATACCGCGGGATTCACAGTTCCTGTTACAGGCTGTCATTCAGGGGTTCCGAGGATCTACAAATGTTTCACGCCAAAGCGAGACCTATCTGATTGTCGCCCAAGTAAGTTCGATTGATCCAATCCGCGCGGCTGAACTTACAAACATCTACGCGAATGCGTATATCAAACACCAAATTGCTACAAAAGTCGAAAGCATTCAAAAGGTTAGCGATATTTTACGGGCACGGCTCGAAGATGCGCGCGTTGCATTGCAAAGCTCGGAGGCATCTTTCGACCAGTTCATCGGCGAAAACATGTCCCTGATTGAAGAGCAAACCGACCGCGCCGACCTATCCGCTTTGCAGGCGTTGTATTCTTCGGTGAACTCGCAAAGTATCCAGCGCGGTTTGACGCTCGATACGCTGGAGGCAAGCCTTCAAAGCGAAGACTGGAACAGTATCGCCGACGCCTTGCAAGACGATGCGATCCGATTACTTGACGCGCAACGTCAAGCACTGGAGACAAGTCTGGAGGCCGCGGGTAGTGGCACGCAGCTGGCAATTGATATACGTCAGGAACTGACCTCGATCGACGCGACGCTGAACAAGCGAACCACAACTGCGCTGAATGGTTTGCGCTCCGAGATCGTGGGATTGAACACTCAAGCCAGCAAGACCCAGTCCAAAATTCGCGACTCTGTATTGCAAGGGGATCTACCCCCAGAATTGCTTACCAAGATCTACGCGCTACAACAGGACGCAAGTATCACGCGCTCGCAGTACGACAATTTCCTATTCCGCTTGCGCGAGATCGAACTTCAGTCCGATTTGCAGGTCGCGGACAGCCGCGTGATTTCACCTGCCTTGCCGCCAATCGGCGCATCTTCGCAAAGCAAGCGTCAAATCTTGATGTTGGCGGGAGTTCTGGCACTCGGACTGGGCGTTGGTCTCGCGTTTTTGAACGAATTCATCATCGGTGGCTTCACCAGCGAAGAGCAATTGGCGAATTCGCTACAACTGCCTGTAGCAGTACGCATTCCCGCCGTCGCGGCTATCCGGCCTCGGCGCCAACACAGTGCCGAACCGTCGGTGGCGCAGGTTTATATCGAACATCCGATGTCGGAATATGCTGAATCGATCCGCCGATTGCGGGTTTCGCTTGACCAATCGTTACGGAAGCGGCGTGGCGGATTGCGAACGAATGCGACGCAAGGGGAGGTTATCGTGATCGCCTCGACTGTACCCGCGGAAGGTAAATCAAACACCAGTATCGCACTGGGACGCACTTATGCGTCGTCAGGACTGCGGACATTGTTAATCGATTGCGACCTTCGCAAGCCGCGTATCCATCGAATTTTAGGTACTGAGCCGGATTCCGGCATGCTCCAATATTTGGTGAACGACGTAGAGGGCGATGAACTAGCCGACGACTTTAAGGAGATGTATCACCACGACCGCGAGTCCGGTCTTGAGGTTTTACTGGGCAGTGGGCACAGCAATGTACCAACTGATCAACTGCTGGCTGGTCCAAGGTTTACAAGGCTGATCCAGAATTCGCGCGAGGTGTTTGACGTGATCATTCTGGACACGCCCCCCCTTCAGCCACTTGTTGACGGGCTGTATATTTCCCATCATGCAGACGTGATTGCACTTGTCGTGAAATGGGCAAGTACGACACAGCGGGACGTGAAATCGATACTGTCCGGGTTGTTCGAGGCCAAGGATGAAAACACAGAGGTATTGAGCATACTGTGTCAGGAAAAGCACAATAACCTAAGAAGATACCGCAAATACTCTGAATACTACACTTATTCGGACGAAGAATGACGTGTTTCGATCGTGTGCGGTTGTACGCTGTGGATAACTTCTGTACACAACACTTGGTATCTAGCACCATATATTGACAAGGCTACAGCATGGTCGCAAAATTTTCAGCATTACTGGCACTCACACTCGTGGTACTCCTCACCGTCAGCACCGCTGAGTCTGCTGCGAACAACTGCGGTAAAGGCAGCGGT
Source organism: Paracoccaceae bacterium (assembly GCA_023134935.1). Classification (GTDB taxonomy): domain Bacteria; phylum Pseudomonadota; class Alphaproteobacteria; order Rhodobacterales; family Rhodobacteraceae; genus NORP23. Next base: position 5,619 of record JAGLUD010000186.1, read on the forward strand.
CGCGGTAACGCTTTAAAGCCAGTTGCAGGATGCCCGCCCAATAGCCCCGGCGGCGCCGGCGTCCCAGGACCGATTGCTGGCGTAGGATTACCGTTTTTAATCGCGGGCATGGTCGCATACCGTCGCCGTCGGAAAACGGAATCCGATGACACAGAGTAGCCTAGCGCCTACGGAGACATGGCTAACAACTCTTGCAACCTCACGAAATACGATTTTTGGTGCACTGGTGTCAGTTGCTTTCCTGAATTATATTTTCGCAGCCGCAGGCCAGTCGATTTCACGTGACGGTTTATGGCTGGCAGTTTCTTCGACGTTTGGTATCAGCGCGCTGATCTGGATCGCAATGCTGTACGTGGTTTCATTAATGTTGGAAACGACGGATCACACGCAAGTCGATAGACGGGATGTTGCGGTATTTGTGTTGGCCATATTGTTGATCTTGGTGCCTCATAAATACGTACCGGTTCTGGCTCTAAGTGGCATCGCAGCTTATCTGTACTTTCGCGCAGACACCCCACGCAACATACGTAAAGCGGCGGTACTTTTGGGCGCCGCAACTGTTCCTATGTTGTGGGGCAATCTTCTGATGCTGTTTTTCAACGAATTCATCTTGTCTGCCGACGCCTTCCTCGTTTCTCTGGTATCAAACGCAGAGAGGGTCGGAAATGTTGTCATCAACCCGGAATCGGATTGGTATATCAAAATTTCGCGTGGGTGCTCGTCTTTGTCGAACCTTTCAATCGGGGTATTGTCGTGGACGTTTTTTGTACTGTTTTATGACCGTAAATATGGCGCCTATAAATTCATCTGGCTGGCGGCGATCCTGATACCCAT
>JAGLUD010000187.1 GCA_023134935.1 Paracoccaceae bacterium
CTTGGCCAAAGCTGAGCAGCCATCTTCGCTCACTTCAGATCGTCTTGCGTAGCGCAAGTCGGAATGCAAACAACAATGCCACTAACCCAACCGCAAGGCCGATCATATCGCCTATGAATACCCGTGTAATTGCCTGCTGAATGTCAGGTAGCAGGCTTAGCTTACTTATCAATACAGTTCGCGCCACAGAATTTAGCACCGACGCTATTGCACCAATTAGCAAGACGGTTCGCCAGTTAAGCAGGGTAAGTTCGAATTCCTCGGTGTTATTGCTGATCCATTTAACGATCAAATATGCCAGCGGCGCGCAGCCTGCCCCGATGGTGGCATCCATTATCAAAAGGTAGTGTGCTTCGCCCACATAGCTATCGAAAAGGAAGTATCCAGAAACAAGTATGGTAGGGAACAGAACGAAGAAAACTCTTGGGCCGGCTATTACGGTGCCGAGGACCCTAACGGCATGCGGTAAGAAAACCAAACTAGCCACGTAGGGATATGGCGCGAGCAGCGATTTCTCGATCGGGAATATTACTTGGATTTCAAACAAGAGAACAAAAAAGTAGCAAATTGGGACGATGACTTCCCATCTTGCATACTTACCCAGCCGATCCATCATTTGCCTCCTAGATATCAACGCCGATCAATGCAACTTCTAGTATTCGGCGCGCTTTAACGTTAAATCAAATCTTATCATAATTGAGCCCATCACAAAAACTTTAAGACCCTGTACCTTGTTTATTCGGACATATACGATCATATATATTTCCATATTGGCAGCATATGCTACACTGGACGAACAAGGAACCGCCAAAATCAGTCGGTGGGGCAACTATATCGTAGGGATATAACCGAGGTGTATTATGAAGAACTATAACAATGCTAAGTTAAACGGGTACGCACACATGCTTGCGGTGCTTCGCTCTTTGGAAAGTGAAATGGGGCTATCCCAACTCACAAAACTAGAGCGTAATATTCTAGCCGTCCTTTCTTTGGAGGAATTCGAGCAAGGCGCACGTACCGAAAGCCTGTTAAACCATAATATTCTGGACTCGCCGACGCAGTCTTCATTCTACCGTGCGTTGAAAAAGCTTAAAAGCCGGAACTTCGTCGATACGGTCGGCGACCGGAAAACTGGTGTGTACCGGCTGGTATTCTAGATTTGCATTTTGCAATTGTTAGCGTGTAGGCGCACTCGGTTACTTAACGTTGCATAATATGCTAGGGCGACTTCCGCGTTTATTTGGGGCTCTATCGCTAAAAACTTGGCTTGCGAGAACGTCAGTCGTAAAGCGCGTCATTCAGCAACCAATAGGCTTCGCTGCCGTTAACGTTCGGATTTTCTTTCGCTAATTCTAGTGCAGTCTTTCCTTCACAGCCCAACAAAGCTGTGTCTGAGTCTGCACCCAACAAAAGATGTATATTTTCCTGTGCACCGGTTTCGGCGGCCAGGTGCAACGGCGTGTCCCCGCCCTCGCCTCTAATGTTGACGTTGGCCCCCACATTCAACAGCGCAGCCACATTTCCTGGCGTGCCTTCGGCGGCCGCCAGATGCAGTGGAGTAAGCCCAATTTCGCCGCGGATATCGACACGCGCGCCAGCGTTCACCAACGTAACGATTGCATCTACAGTTCCGTTTGAAGCAGCAAGATGAAGGGCCGTCTAACCTTGCCTGTTGCGCAAGTTGACATCCGCACCGGCCTCCAACAACAGCTGCATATTTTCGATCGACGGAGTTTGGGCGGCGACATGCAGTGGGGTTTCGCCTTGTGTATCCCTTACGTTAATATCAACGCCGGCATCTAATACTTCTTTTACATTGTCAGAAGATCCGTTCTTCGCGACCAAATGGAGCAGTGTCCATCCACCTTCCCCTCGAACATTCAGGTTCGGCCCCGATAGCAACAGCGCGTTGATCTTCTCTTTAGTTTCTGATTGGAGAAAGGCCTTGTCTTGCAAATGGTCACTTTGGACGTTGGAAATCGGTGTTACCATCGTGAATTTTGTCGGTTTTTGCGTGCGCGAAATCATTATAGGCCTAGACATGTCTAAATCTTACAATTGTCAAAATGAAAGCATAGGGCCCCCTTCTCAAATGCTAGTTTACTAGCTTAACCATATGTTTACGATTTTGGCCAAATAGTTCTGTAAACCTGCGACTCGCTTGAATTGCGCCACGCCATCCTTTAGCTTTGGCCAAATGGGCCAGACTCGACGAATTAATTCCCATTTCGGGAAACTTTACATTGCTATTTGGCACAACCCTTACTAACACTGCGCACTAGCCACGACGCCATAGCGATAGTCGATACACACAGAACACTAGATGAAGAGAGATATATGCACGTCGGGATTATCATGGATGGCAACGGTCGTTGGGCCACATCACGCGGGCTGGCTCGCTTGGTTGGCCATAAGCGCGGCGCGGGTCGTGTAAAGGACATTGTCAAAAACAGCCCGCAACTAGGCGTTACGACACTCACGCTCTATGCGTTCTCAACTGAGAACTGGAAGCGTGCTGCACATGAAGTCGAAGGGCTTATGAAGCTGTTTCGTGGCTACATGCAAAACAATTTGCTGGAACTGCACGAGAAAAACGTGCGTGTACGGTTCTTGGGTGACGCATCTGCTTTGGCGCAAGACATCCGGAGTCAGATGGAACATCTCGCGGACCTAACTAAGGACAACTCCGGCTTAAATCTGAACATCGCGATTAACTATGGTGGCCGCGACGAAATCGTTCGGGCGACGCGCAGTATCGCGAGCAAAGTTCTTGATGGGACACTATCGCTTGATGATATTAGCGAAGACACTATTTGCGGTCATCTCGACACCCGTGAGCAAGCAGATCCGGATCTGATAATTCGAACAGCTGGCGAGTTGCGATTGTCTAACTTCATGACGTGGCAAAGTGCATATTCCGAATTCATGTTCCCGAACGTGTCTTGGCCAGACTTTACTTTTGAGGTATATCAGAAATGTTTAGGTGAATTTACCGGCCGTGTTCGCCAATACGGCGCTATCGATTCTAAATAATATTTCGTTAATGCGGATTCCCCCTCCCCTATTTTTTCCAATTTGCTAAAATGACGATCAAAACTGATGGAACCGATTCTGTTAGTCTACCGTAAGGACAGGATATGTTGCGTTTTTTGTCGAAGAAAGTTCTTGGCCACATGATGGCTGCCGTCGCGGTAATTTCACTGGCTGGCTGTGCAACGCTGTCACGGACTGACTTTCCTGTTGATCTCGAAGCGCAGGCGGAACTGGCGAACAGCGACGTACATATAGTTCGTCTGACCCCGCAAAATATTATGTCGCATACTGGCGCGGAACGGGTGTCGCATCCGCAGGGTGACTTGCCGGCATCAGCCGAAGCTTGGCAGTATTTCGTTGGTGTAGGTGACGTGCTTAGCATCACTGTATGGGATCACCCCGAGTTAACCCTTCCGGCAGGTGAACAGCGGAGTCAGTTGGAGTCCGGCAGCTCCGTCGATGCGCAGGGGCAGATTTTTTATCCTTATATTGATCGCGTGCAAGTATCCGGGCGCACCGTCGGACAAATTCAACAAGACTTGTCCGCACGGTTATCAAAGTTTATCCCCGATCCTCAAATCGAAGTTAAGGTCGCCGCCTTTAATTCGCAAAAGGTTGTTGTTACGGGGGCCGTTAACCGCCCCGGCTCAATAACCGTCAGTAATATTCCGTTAACCTTACTTGAGGCGGTCAACGGTTCTGGTGGATTAACGACCTCAGCCGACATTACTCATGTGACGGTACAACGGGGCGGAAAAACGTATTACGTGCATTTGAAGAGCTTCCTTGCCACAGGCAATCACAGTGGTAATCCCGTCTTGCAAGGCGGAGACATCGTCAACGTTCCAGTTCACGAAAATAATGTCGCCTATGTACTTGGCCAAATTCGGGAACCCGGATTGGTAGACCTTGGCAACGATGGCCTAAACCTTACGGAAGCTATTACCCAGCGAGGCGGGTTATTCGAGGAAGCCGCTGACGCGCAGGGTATATTTGTGTTCCGGAACTCCAGCGACGGCGGCATCGACGTATTCCAACTCGATGCGACGACGCCTTTAGCGTTCGTTCTGGCGACGCAATTCGCGATGCACGCGCAGGATGTTGTTTACATCGTAGCGGACCCAGCAGCGCAATGGAACGCGGTGATCGCAACTCTTGCTCCGTCCATCTCGGCTGTTCGCGGCCTGCAGGTGATCGAGGGTGGGTTTTAGATGATTTCATCCGTCTTGGTTGTTTGCGTCGGAAACGTCTGTCGCTCGCCGGTCGGCGAACGGTTGCTCGCGCAGGCTTGCCCGAATTTGCGGGTGGAATCCGCGGGCATCAACGCATTGGTCGGCCATAGCGCCAGCAAGGATTCAGCTGAAATTGCCGCGAACAACGGCGTAAGCGTCGATGGCCACGTAGCACGACAGTTTTCTGCTGAACTGGCGGCACAGTTTGACCTGATTTTGGTCATGGAAAAAGGTCATATGAGAGAGACAGCAAAACAGGCGCCTGCCTCAGGCGGCAAAACAATGTTGTTCGGCCAATGGATCGGCCAAGCCGACATTGCTGATCCTTACAATCTAAGCCACGACTTCCACGTCGCCGTTTTTGATAAAATGAAAAAAGCAAGCGACGGTTGGGTCGCTAAGCTGGGAAAAACCTGATGTCAAATCCTTCAAGTACAGACATGGTTGATGATGAGATTGACCTACGCGAACTTTTTTCACTATTCTATGCCCGAAAGTTCACAATCATCGGCATCACATTTCTGGCCACGCTGATCGGGGTTGCCTACGCATTGATGGCGACACCTATCTATCAGGCTGATGCGTTGGTGCAGATTGAGGAAAAATCTGGTGGCGGTTTGGCGGTTTCCGCAGATCTTGCCGGAATGCTTGGCGGAAGTGAATCCGAATCCGTTGCAGAAATAGAAATTCTTCGTTCCCGCATGATACTCGGCGATGTCGTCGATACGCTGGATCTTGATTGGCATGCTGAACCAAAACGCCTGCCACTCGCCGGTAATTTCCTAATGCGCTTTGGCCTGCCTGATCCGGGTTGGGAATTTCTATCGAGCTATGCGTGGCATGATGAATCGATTTCGCTGTCTTGGTTAGAGATTCCCGAAGCACTGCATGGCGAAGCGATCACGTTGACCGGGCTGGGTGGCGGGAAATTTTCCGTCCAGTTGCCATCTGGAGAAATCCTACACGGCCAGGTTGGAGTATTGCTCGCTGACCGCGCTACGGGTTTTGAGCTGAACGTAATTGCGCTTGATGGTCGTGTTGGCCGGGAGTTCGTTCTTAAGCAAAAAAGTATTTATGACGTTCTTCGAGACCTCAGAAACAACCTGTCGATCAGCGAAAAGGGTAAGAACTCGTCAATCCTTCAGCTGACTTTGAAGCATGAAGATGGCGACAAAGCGGCCGATATTCTGGATGATATATTACGTGTATACTTGCTTCAGAACCTCTCACGAAACGCCGCCGAGGCTGAAAGCAGCCTGACCTTCATTCGGCAACAGTTACCCGAAGCGCAAGCGCAGGTTCGCGTTGCTGAAAATGCTCTGAATGCGTTTAAACTTTCGCAGGACTCTGTTGATCTTAGCTTCGAAACCCTCTCCATGCTTCAAAAAAGTGTTGAGATCGAAGCGCAATTGAATGCGTTAACGTTGGAGGAGCAAGAGCTACAGAAGCGTTTCACCCAAAGCCATCCGGTGTATCAAACGCTGCTTGATAGCCGGGCACAACTGGAGGCGCTGCTAGCGGAACTGCAATCCAAATCGGAGGAACTTCCGGAAACACAGCTGGAAATGCTGCGCTTGTCGCTAGATCTTGAGGTTTCACAAGAAATTTACGTGCAGCTCGTCAGCCGCTCGCAAGAACTTAGTGTTGTTAAGGCGGGTACGATCGCCAACATCCGGATTATCGATACCGCCCTAGCCGACCCCGACGCCGTTGCTCCGAATAAAAAAATGATTGTCCTGTTAGCCGCAGTTCTTGGTGGCATTTTGTCGATAGCATTTGTTCTTGTCCGATCTTTCATATCTCGTGGTATTGAATCAGCCGAAGAAGTCGAGCAGCTTGGGTTGCCGGTTTATGCTTCTGTCATCAAAGCTGGAAATAATGATTACAACGGAAACGCAAAAAAGGGTGCCCTTAAAATTCTGGCAAAAGAAGAGCCTACAAATATGTCGGTCGAGGCATTGCGTAGCCTAAGAACCAGTTTGCATTTCGGCATGTTGGAGGCTCAAAAATCGATCCTGATGGTCACAAGTTCGCGCCCTGGAGAAGGCAAATCTTTTCTAAGTGTCAACCTATCGGTCGTTATGGCGCAAGCTGGGCAGAACGTTTGTTTGGTCGATGTAGATATCCGCCGTGGGTACCTTCGCCGTTTCTTTGGTGTGGAAAAAGGGACGCAAGGGTTGACTGACGTGTTGGCAGGGGATGCGTTGATTCAGGATGTAATTCAACAAGACCCAGATAGCGGTCTTTACTTCGTTCCAGCCGGAAAATATCCACCTAATCCCTCCGAACTTTTGTTACACAAAAATTTCGCCGCAGTTTTAGACTATCTAGATAATCGCTTCGATCTGACCATCCTCGACACGCCACCGATTTTGGCGGTAACGGACCCTATCATCGTGGGCAAGTACGTTGGCATGACGTTGTTGGTAACCAGACACCACGTAACAAATATCGGCGAATTAAAGGCCTCGCTGAAGGCCGCGGAAACCAACGGTTTGAAGATCACAGGTGCGGTACTTAATGCGTACGATGCCAAGAAAAACACCAGCGGCTACGAAAATTACAGCTACCAATACGAGTACAAATCTCGAAAAGAATAACTACAATCGCGTGTAAGGCCTCTTAGTTCCGTGGCGATGTCGAAGAATGGGCTTCAGCCCGCAGAGCGCCTAGCATGACAATTGCATCGTCCAGTTTATAGCCCGCTTCGAGTAATTGCTTGACGCGAAACATCGCGATCTCCTGCTCGACGACGGTTTTGGCTTCCTGAACATATCGATCAAAATCTGGAATTTGGTTGCGGATAGCAACAATGCGGGTGCTTTCGATCGCCTCGCCGCTCCGATTTACAAAAGAAACACTTCCTTCGATCCAATTGTTGTTCCGTTTTACCAGGCAGCAAAACGTGCCTAACCTCTGTACCGCGCCGTCGCCGGTGCCAAACAGGCCTCCGGTCATAACATTGTTAATTACCTCTGCCTTGAAAAGCTCGTTCGCTGTTGGTTTGTTGGTAGTGGAATTATTTATTTCACCAACGACCTGACCGCCATTT
>JAGLUD010000188.1 GCA_023134935.1 Paracoccaceae bacterium
TACCCATATTGCCCTCTAGAACGGCGCCACGATTTCAAAAATCTGCTGGCCGTATCGCGGTTGTTGCATGTCACTTATTCGGCCACGTCCACCATATGAAATCCGTGCACCGGCGATCTTGTCGTAAGTTATCTCATTTCTTCGCGAGATATCTTCCGGCTGAACAATTCCGACCACCTGCAGTTCACGCAACTCGAAGTTCACCCGGACCTCTTGCAATCCGCTGACCACCAGATGGCCATTTTCCAATACATCGACCACCGTCGCTGCAATCCGCAGCGTGATTTTTTCGTTGCGTGAAACTGAACCATCCCCCGTTGACGTAGATATTGACGAAAAGTTGGCCGCCGGATCAAGGCTTGTTCCTTCCGGCAATGCACCGGATACCAATTCGGGTAACCCCATCAATGCCGCAATGCTCATCGTGCCTGATCCGGAGCGAGACTGTCCCGACCTGTTGGATATCTGCGCTTGATCGTCAATTTCGATCACGACAGTTAAGATATCACCCAAATTTCGTGCGCGGCGATCACCGAACAGCGAAGCAGGCCCTGAATTCCACAACGAGCCCTGACTATATGTATGCCGTGGCATCGCAGGCGGCGGAACCGCAATGGCAACGCGCCCGGCGGATATCCCGATACCGCTGTCTTGACCTACGACAGTCAGGTCCGGCACCTTTCCAATCTCATCAAAAGGGACGCAACCAGATAACAACATCAATACACCAAACGCCAAGCGTGAAATCATGAACTGACCTCGATCGTGCCATCCGAACGCACACGACCAGTCACCGTCAGACGCGAATCCAAATTCATAACGCGGACCAGTTCACCAACGCCCGCACGGCCCAGCACGCGACCCTCGGCAGAGATCGACAACAAGCCTATGTTGTAAACCATGAGAACCAGCTGATTTCGCTCCAAAATTGCGGGCGTTCCAATTTCGGATGCCCGAATAACACGCCCAGCATAAAGATTGACGCGCGCTTCTTGCCCTATGATGTCGGCCACTTCCGCAATTGCACCAACAGTATTTTTTTCGAGAACGGCCAAATCTTCACGCGCGATGATGCTGCGTGCTCGGATTCCGTGCGCGGCAACAACGGTCTGAGCGCCCACCGCAAGCGTAGTGGTAACCAGTAACATTGCACTTAAGATCAGCGTCTTCATCAGCGAATTTGCGTCGTCGCGCCGAGCATCTGGTCAGCTGCGGTGATAACCTTGGCGTTCAACTCGTACCCTCGTTGTGCTTCAATCAGCTCAGTGAGCTCCCGAACGGAATCGACCGAGCTTTCCTCCAGATATCCCTGCCGGAACTGCCCCAACCCGTCTTGACCCGCCTCGCCGACGCGTGCTGTACCTGAAGCTGCGGTTTCGAGATAAAGGTTACCGCCAACCGCCTCTAAACCCTTTTCGTTCGTGAAACCGGCCAAGGTCAGTTGACCGATGAACTGTGCATCAACCTGGTCTAGGAAATATGCGTAAATCTCGCCGTCCGCGTTAATCGATAAGTCGCGTGCATCGTCTGGTACCGTCACATCCGGCACGACCGCAAATCCGGCCGATGTTACAAGTTGCCCATCACCTGTTAACTTCAATGCCCCGTCGCGCGTGTAGCCGGTGCCGCCAGACGGCAACGCGACCTCAAAATATCCAGCGCCTTCGATCGCCAGATCCAACTCTCCGCCTGTCTGCTTTAGCGACCCTTGCGCCACATCCATCGAGATCGCCGACGGTTTCACGCCCATTCCCAACTGGACACCCGCAGGCAGAATCGAGCCATCCGCCGCGTTAATCGTCCCCGCTCGTTGAATTTGTTGATAATGCAGATCCGTAAACTCGGCGCGGCGTGGATTATACGCTGTAGTATTCATATTCGCGAGGTTGTTGGCGATAACTTCAACCCGCATCTGTTGAGCGGACATTCCGGTCGCGGCAATTTTCAATGCATTCATAATACTCTCCTGTTTATACGACTTGGCCGAGCGTACGGATGCTGGATCGAATGCGTTCATCTTCGCTATCAAGTAGGTTTTGACCAAGCTCGTAAGCGCGTTGCACCTCTATCAGACGGGCCATTTCAGTCACCGCATCAACATTGGATCCCTCAAGAAACCCCTGCATAACGCGGGAGTTTTCTGCGGGATTAGCCTCAGCTTCGAAGCGGAAAAGAACGCCGTCTTCACGCAAAAGCATTTGTGGGTTCTCAACCTCGAATATACCGATTTGCGCAGTCGGCCGCCCGCCAATCGATATCGTGCCATCCTGCGCAACACCAACGTTACCCCCATCTGGCGGAACAAAAATTGGCGACCCACCAGAATCCAACACACGAAAACCGGTCATCGAAACCAGATCACCCTCGGCATTCGCTGAAAAACTGCCGGCGCGGGTCAGACGCTCGCCCGCGGGGGTTTCTACCATGAAAAACCCGGGGCCATCGATCGCAAGATCAAACATGCCGCCCGTTTGGGTCGTGCTCCCCGTATTGTCATCCGTAAACCGCACCCTCGCCGAGGTCATTGCGACGCCACCGCCCTCCGCATCCAGTGCCTGCAGCTCTTCGGCAAAAACAACACCTTCACGCCGAAAACCGGCAGTCGAGATATTGGCAATATTGTTGGCAACGGCCTGAAGTTCCTTCAACAGTCCGGATTGGCGCGTAAGCGCAATATAACCCGTTGTATCCATTTGCTGAAACTCCGTTATCCGTCGGCATTCTTGCCCTGTAGAATCGTTATACCGAGGCAGAGGTTAAGATTTCCTCAATGCCCGCGCGTAATGTTTTCAATCACTTGATCTTTATAAAAATTAACTAATAATTGCCCGGAATACCCCATAGACAACCAAAAAACGGCGAGGATCGCCGCCAGTTTTGGCACGAACGTCAGCGTCATCTCCTGAATGGAAGTCAGCGCCTGAAATAGTCCAATCACGATGCCGACAATCAGAGCAACGCCCAAAACGGGCAGGGCAACGATCAGCGCAACCCACAAGCCTTCACGAAGTACATCAAAAATTTCGGTCGCACCCATCAGACCGGCATTCGCAAGATTTCCTGATAGGCCTCTACAACTTTATCACGGACGGTCACCGCCGTTTCGATTGCCAATTCACTGGCCGCCAACGCCTGAACAACCGAATGCGCGTCGGCCGTGCCGATCATGCCTGCTTTGGCAGCCTCTTCGCCGGCCTTCATGGTATCCATAAAATCCGTCGCGACCTGCGCGAACATATCCGAGCCACCCGATTCCACCTTAGTCGGGCGCGCAATATTTTGCGCGTTAGTATACAATTGTGAGGCTATATGTGCCGTTTTATCCATTGTTTTCGCCTTTCTAGCGACGCAGTAATTCAAGCAGTGACGATGTCATCTGCCGTGCTTGATCAAACATCCGCAGATTGGCCTCATAAGACCGTTGCGCCTCGCGGGCGTCTGCAATTTCGATCATTAAATTGACGTTTGAACTCTCGTAATA
>JAGLUD010000189.1 GCA_023134935.1 Paracoccaceae bacterium
CACCCACTGCGGCCCCGATTTGATCGATATTTTTCAATGTCACATCATGCTGGTCAAACGGGATTTCGATGCCTTCTTCGGCAAACCGACGGGCGATCGCGAAGTTTATATCCGAATGTACCGTCAGGATTTTATTCACATCGCGGATAAACACACGCAATTCAAAATCCAGCGAGCTGGCGCCGAAATTCTTGAATATAACCGAGGGTGCCGGATATTTCAGCGCAACCGGATGATCAGTTGCGATCGACAGTAACACTTTTTTAACTTTTTCAGGATCGGTCCCGTAGGCCACCCCGATGGGTACTTTCACACGGCCCGATATGTCGGGCGAGGTCCAGTTCAAAACGCTGCCTGCAATCAGGTCCGAATTCGGAATAACAACCGCACAACGATCAAAGGTGTCTACTAATGTCGCACGAACCGAGATCTTGCGCACGATCCCCTCGTGACCGCCAGCGATGATCCAGTCGCCCTCCTTAATGGGGCGCTCCACCAGCAAAATGATACCTGACACAAAGTTCGAAACAACTGCCTGTAGTCCAAAACCAATGCCAACAGATAACGCACCAGCAACGATTGCGAGGCTCGATAAATCAAGTCCTGTGGCCGATATCGCGGCTAATGCGGCAATGGTTACACCAGCGTATCCCACACCAGTCAGAACCGCCGACTTTCCGCCAATATCCATCTTTGTGCGCGGTAATACAGTTTTGCGGATCGTCTTTTGCAACAACCGCGTGATCGTATAGCCAATTCCGAAAACCAGCACAAAAACCAGTAAATCCGTCAGCGAAAAGCTGCTTTCGCCGATCGTGACACCGTCATTTAACCAACCCCATATCCCCCACAAATCGCTTGGTCGAGCGCCCCAGATTAGTGCAATCAACGGCAACGCACCGAGTGCTAGCAAGAAGCCGACGAACACGGGGATCAGGCGGGTTTGATCACGGCGCAGCTCGTGCCCTTCGCCTTCGATCCAATAGTTAAGAAATGTGCGAATAAGGTCGAACAGGACCAAGAGCGCGGCTAGCAGGCCAAGTGTGCCGATTGTTGGGAACACAAGGAATCGTGCCGCCGCAAAATACCCGATCGCAGCGAATATCGGTGCAGCGATCGCAAAGATCAGCAGTAACCGTGACAAGATGGCCGAGAATATGAATTCCGGCTTCTCAACTTCGTCGTTCGAGTTCAGATCAGCGTGCCAACCGGACTTGAATATCCCCGACAGTCGGTAAAACACGAATGCGGCGATGACAATTAAAGGGAAGCCCAGGACCGCTTGCGTCCCTGTTGAAAACTCTCCTTGGGAGGAGACTGCCAACAGCAGTACCGAGGCCGCGTATACGATCCCTAGCAAGACGCTCATTCGGTAACCGGATCGGGCAATAACGTCGCCTTCGTTCTTTTTTGCCGTCCCAAACACGCTGTGACCCAGCCACGGTGCGGCAATCAGGGCCAAGGCGATTTGTGGCAACACATCCACAATTGCAGCGCCCCAGACGCCCGCCAATTCGGAGCTGTGGACGGCAAAGATAACCGCTGCCGCACCTGCGCTTGGAACAAGCAAACGCGCCAAATCGGCTAGCGAGGATTGCCATAACGTAACATCACCACCAAGTGCTAACCCACGTTCAACCAAATCGGCAAACCCGCGTCGCACCCCAAGTAGCATCCACAAGCCCAGACCGGCGAACAACAAGGCCAGCGGGGCCTTTTGCGCCAACGACGTCCGGCTTGCCTCTTGCGCGAAGGTGTCGCTCACTTCGCCGACCAAACGTGTGGCATAATGCGAAACGTCACCGAACGCTTTAGCCCAGAGCGTTGGATCAATGGGGGACGGTCCCAACTCTACTAAAGTCTCGGAAAAACGCGTGCGAATAATGGTGTCTAACTCACGTATGAGCCCGTCCGCGCGGCGATAGCCGGCCTGCGCCAACAACAACGGCACCGTTTCACGTACAATCTTGGCTTCAAGGTCCGCCCTGCGCGCCGCTATTTCCGTTGCCTCCGCGATCCCGTTTTCAGGTGGCAGTCCAAGAGCATCCAGTTCTGTGCGAAGGGGAACGATTTTACTTTGGGTAATAACTTCCAGCCCCAAAGCCTCGCCTCGTTGGGCTACTAGTTCAGCACGCAATGCCTCCAATGCGGACGTCGATGCAAGATTGGCTTCCAGAACTTCGTCGGCGCGGGTAGCCGTTGCAACCCATGCATTAACCATTTCGGTGTTGTCACTTTGGGCAAACCCTGCGGTTGCCATGAAAGTGGCGATCAGAGTGGACTGTAAAGCAACAAGCAGAAATCTCATCTGGTTAACCCTTTATTCACTAACATCCGGCATCGCTGCAGCTTTGGCATCCAGCCAATGTGGTACAGGCAATCCTTTTTCACGTAAGAACACCGGATTAAACAGTTTCGACTGATATCGTGTACCATAATCCGCCAGCACCGTCACAATCGTATTACCTGGCCCCATGTCCTTCGCCATCCGCATTGCACCCGCGACATTGATACCGGATGACCCACCAAGGCACAGGCCCTCGTCTGCCAGCATATCGAACACTACGGGCAACGCTTCGCTATCAGGAATGTTGTATGAAAAATCGACAGACAATCCTTCAAGGTTTGCAGTGATCCGGCCCTGCCCGATCCCCTCCATTATCGAAGAACCTTCGCCCTTTAACGTGCCATTTATATAGTAATTATGAAGTGCCGCGCCGTCAGGATCAGCTAGCCCGATTTTGATGTCCTTGTTGCGCTCATGCAGGCCCATCGCGACGCCTGCAAGCGTGCCACCGGACCCGACCGCACAAATGAAGCCGTCAATCTTGCCGTCCGTTTGCTCAAAAATCTCGGGGGCTGTCGTGTCGATATGTGCTTGGCGGTTCGCAACATTGTCAAACTGGTTGGCCCAGATGACACCGTTCGAGTTGCTCACGGCCAGTGCTTTCGCCAGCCGTTCAGAATACCGTACAAAGTTGTTGGGGTTGGAATAAGGTGCCGCTGGAACTTCGACCAAATGCGCGCCCGCCAGCCGGATCATGTCCTTCTTTTCCTGACTTTGTGTCTCGGGGATGACAATAACCGTCTTGAAGCCCATCGCGGCGCCGACCAGCGCCAAACCGATGCCAGTATTTCCGGCAGTCCCCTCGACAATCGTGCCGCCGGGTTTCAGATCACCCTTGGCAACGGAATCGCGAATAATACCCAACGCGGCCCGATCCTTAACCGATTGCCCGGGATTCATGAATTCCGCTTTGCCGTAAATCTCGCAACCTGACAGCGCCGAGGCCTTATTTAGACGTATCAGCGGTGTGTTACCAACTGCATGGGGCAAATCTGTGTAGCGGTTCATTGTCGATCCTTCGATATTACTCTGCCAGACAGATTTATTGATCAAACCGGATCGAAACAAGACCTAAACCCTGTGGAAATCACTTCAACTCCAGCGGGTGTCTGCTGTTTTTGTCATTTTTCCGGTAATAGCCGCTAAAACGACCATCGTACCAATAATGGGGGCGTTCAGCGCCATCTGTCCATATTTAATCATACTGCTAGGAATAACCAACAGCGCAGTCATCGGTTGATAGTACGCATTATCCTTGATGCCCCCGATCATATCTTCCAGCGCGTACAGGAAAATCACCCAGACAAACATCGCAATTCCGGCTTTCAAGCCCGAGATCATACCGGAACCTTCGTCTTCTCTAATCCTTTTGCCCAGCCCCCGCCATCCGACGAACAGCCCCATGAATACCGCCGCACTAGTCAACCCGACTGAGCGTCGAGCCGCATCCGGGTAAACATTCACCACGACCAGCACCACGATGAAGCCCGATATGGCCAGCATAATTGATGCAACCAGTTTAGCAGCTGTTGGCATGACGTCTCTCCCGTTGTACGTGTTTTTTACAGGGTAAACTCGGCGGGGCAGGAATCAAGCGAAAACGTTAATTGTTCGTTAATTAGGACGAGCATCTCACAGTATTTGATCCAGCGCTTTCATCAATTTTTCAACTTCTTGCGTGTTGGTATAGTGCACAAAACTAAGCCGCAGCACGCCGTGTGACGGATCAATGCCAAGCCCTTTCATCAAACGCACAGCATAGAAATCGCCGCCGCCTGCCATAATGCCGTGCGCGCCCAATTCGCGCGCAACACCTTCGCCAGCAGATTTCAGGCCGATCGCCACGGTAGGAACACGGTCCTCTGCCTTGTCCGCCCCGATCAGGCGAACATCGTTTCGGGCACGCAAGTACTCCAACAGCGGTGCCAGCAGCTCGGTCTCATGCGTCGTTTGTAACGTCAACGTCGCACGCGCTTTTTCGGCCAGTGATACGTTTGCGCTAAAATGATGGTCATGCAGTGCCTCGATATAATCCACCATCCCGGCACAAGCCGCGATCTGCGCATGATCCGGCCCCGCTGGTGTAAAGCGTTTGTAAGGCGAATCCGCATTAAAATAGTGTCCCTGATTAGGGAGCCGCATTGCCAGATCAGCCTCCACATACATAATGCCCTGATGCGGACCGTAGGTCTTGTAGGCCGAGAACAAATAGATATCCGCCCCTAACGCCTTGATGTCAGGCAATCCGTGCGGCGCAAAACTGACACCATCGACGCAAGTGACGGCCCCCGCAGCCTTCACCATCGCACAGATTTCTGCCACAGGATTGATTTGCCCGACGATGTTCGAGACATGCGGGAAAGTCACTAGCTTCACCTTGTCATCCAGCAAGTTCGCCAAATCCGTTAGGTCAAGGAAACCCGTGTCTTTGTCCACTTCCCATTCGCGCACCTCGATACCGCTCTCGGCCAACCGTCGCCACGGGCCAGAGTTGGCCTCGTGATCCTGATTGGTCACGATTATCGCATCGCCCGTCGACAGCATCTGCCGAAACGCCTGCGCCAATACGTACGTGTTCTGTGTTGTCGATGGGCCAAAGCTAAGATCATTCGCTGGAATGTTCAGGACACCCGACAAGCGCAACCGCGCCTCGTCCATTTCTTCGCCTGCCAGACGGGAGGCCTCGTAAGGGGCATAAGGTTGAACTTTACGTTGCGTGTAGTATCGGTTCAATCGATCAATCACAAATTTGCTGGTGTACGATCCGCCCGCATTCTCAAAAAACGCCTGCCATTGCAGCGTTGGCTCTTGGAAGGCGGGAAACTGGCTGCGTACGAAGTCGATATCCATCTTGGTCATGAGGTGTCCCCTAAGAAAAGTCCCGCCCGCTAGTTAAAGCGGGCGGGAAACTATCAGTTTATATATGCAAGGAGGTCAAGCGTTTACGTCTACAACGATGCGGCCTTTAACCTGCCCCTTAAGAATGTCTTTACCCAAAGAAGGCAGATCATTCAGTGTCGCTGGCTGAATCATATTCTCCAGCTTATCCATTGGCAGATCGGTCCCAATCCGCTGCCACGCCCGCACACGGTTGTCATAAGGCTGCATCACACTGTCGATCCCCAACAGGTTCACCGCGCGCAGCAAAAACGGGATCACTGTGGCAGGCAAACCCATGCCGCCCGCCAAACCAACTGCCGCAACCGAAGCACCGTATTTCATCTGACCCAAAACCCGCGCCAGCATATCGCCACCAACGGCATCGATACAGCCAGCCCAGCTTTCGCTTTCAAGTGGACGTTTAGTGGTTTCGTTAATCTCTTCACGCGCCACGATCTGTGTTGCGCCCAAAGATTTCAGGTAATCCGCAGCCTCAGGTCGACCAGTAACGGCCGCAACTTCATAACCAAGGTTCGCCAAAATCGCTGTCGCAACCGAGCCAACACCACCAGCCGCACCGGTCACCAAAACCGGACCGTGGTTCTTTTCCAAACCATGATCCTCAAGCGCCATAACGGCCAGCATTGCTGTGAAACCTGCTGTACCAACCGCCATAGCCTGACGCGTTGTTAAACCATCTGGCAGCGGCACTAGCCAATCGGCCTTGACCGAAGCTTTCTGGGAATATCCACCCCAATGCGCTTCACCCACGCGCCAGCCAGTTAGCACAACCTTGTCGCCAGCCTTGTAACGTGGGTCCTCCGAACTCTCGACCGTTCCGGCAAAATCGATCCCGGGTACGTGCGGATAGTTTCGCACCAAGCCGCCACCCGGGCCAATGCACAGACCATCCTTATAGTTCACACAGGAATACTCGACCGCAACGATCACATCACCATGCGGTAGATCGCTGATTTCCAGCTGTTGTACGGAAGCCGAGGTTTTACCCTCGTCGTTCTTCTCGACTACTAAAGCATTAAAACCCATTTTTACTTCTCCCCATAACCTTTGGGCACCGGAATATCCGGCAGACCCTCAGCACGTTTTTGTAAAGATCGCCCTATAACTACACGGCTGATCTC
>JAGLUD010000019.1 GCA_023134935.1 Paracoccaceae bacterium
ATCTTCAGCTTCAACAAATCCAAGCTGGTGACAGTTTGGGGTGGTTGGTCGACCAAATGGTATGGCGAGCTGTTGAACGATCCGCAAATCCTCGGCGCCGCTTGGATCAGCTTAAAAATCGGGTTCGTCAGCGCAACACTTGCAACGGTTCTCGGCACGATCGCCGCCATGGTCCTGACCCGTTTTGGGCGCGTTCGCGGACGTGGGTTATTAACCGGAATGGTAACCGCCCCGCTGGTCATGCCCGAAGTAATAACCGGCCTGTCGCTGTTATTGCTATTCGTCGCGATGGAGGCCACATTCGGCTGGCCAGCAGGCCGTGGAATGATGACGATCATCATCGCCCACACCACTTTCTGCATGGCCTACGTCGCCGTTGTCGTACAATCCCGTTTGGTAGACATGGACGACTCGATCGAAGAAGCAGCATCAGACTTAGGCGCCAAACCTATGCGCGTATTCTTCGACATAACCCTACCGATGATAATGCCCGCGCTGATTTCTGGATGGTTGCTGTCCTTCACGCTGTCGCTCGACGACCTAGTGATCGCCAGCTTTGTAAGCGGCCCGGGGGCCAGCACATTGCCAATGGTGATATTCTCCAAAGTCCGCCTTGGCGTGACGCCGGAAATTAACGCGCTGGCAACTTTGATCGTCGTTGTGGTAGCCATAGGCATATCAATTTCGTGGTTCTTCATGCGTAAAAAGGCAAAAACATGAGCACTGGTGATCAAGCATTCCGCGCCAAAGGTAACAACGAGCGTTGGGCTGAAATGACTTACGGCGGGGCGCTTAGCTTCCTGCGCCGCCGCTATTCCCGCGACCTTGAGGGCGTGGATGTGGTGGTCAGTGGCGTGCCTTACGACAGCTCCGTGACCTACCGTTCCGGCTGCCGACTTGGCCCGCGTGCTATTCGCGAGGCGTCGGTGCAACTGGCGGAATTGGAGGCATTCCCGTTCGGCTTCGACCCGTTCAAAACCCTGTCGGTTGTCGATTGGGGCGACTGCATGGTCGACCCGCATCATCCTGAAACCGTGCCCGCAGATATCCAGAAACATGCAGCCGAGATACTCAAAAGCGGCGCTAAAATGCTAACCTTCGGCGGCGATCATTTCGTCGCCTATCCGCTGCTAAAAGCCCACGCCGAGAAATACGGCCCCGTAACCTTGATTCAGTTTGACGCGCATTGCGATACTTGGGTAGGCGACCCGACACGCTTGGACCACGGCACAATGTTTGGACGTGCCGCCGCCGAGGGTGTGATCGACGTGACCAAATCCACCCAGATCGGGTTGCGGACCTATAACGACAGTGACCACGGTTTCGAAATCCTGACCGCCCCTTGGGTGCATCGCAATGGCATCGACGCGGCGCTGAAAATCATCAAGGAACGTGCTGGCGATACGCCTGTTTATATATCGTTTGATGTAGACGGCCTGGATCCCGCTTTCGCGCCGGGCACTGGAACCCCGGTTATGGGTGGGCTGGCCAGTTGGCAGGCACTCGAACTGATCCGCGGGCTTGGTGATCTGAATTTGATAGGTATGGACGTGGTTGAAGTTTCACCACCGTACGACCACGCCGAAATTACCGCGTTGGCTGCCGCGACGGTGGCCCACGACTGGCTTTGCCTGATGGCGCAGAAGAAAGGCGCGAAAGGCGTCGAGGTTGGGCGGCTTTAACAACCAATTTTCCACACCCCCTATTCAGCGGGTGAATTACGTGCCATCGTGGAGGTTGACCAAAGAATAAAAAAATGAGGGACTAATAAATGATTAAAACTATACTTGTTGCTGTGGACGGCTCCGATCACGCGCTGAAGGCGGTTGATTATTCGGCATCCATTGCTGCAGCGATGAATGCCGAACTGCGTATTCTATACGTGCTCAAAAGCCAGAGCTTGCCAAAAGGCTTGCTGCAATACGCGGACGCCGAACATATTATCGGTGGTAATAAAGACATACTGGAAAAAATGGCTGCGGACATTGTGACGAACGCCAAAAGCCGTGCCGTGAAATCTGGCGCAACGAATGTTACCACTGAGGTTATTAAAGGTCCGGTCGCGCGCTCAATTGTGAAGTGTGGCAAGAACTGTAACGTCGATATGATCGTGATCGGCACACGCGGGATGGGTAATATCGAGGCGACACTACGGGGCGGTGTTTCGCACCGGGTCGAGTTGTTGGCTACAGTACCGGTTCTTAGCGTCAGATAAATCCAACCAATACCGAAGAAGATTGCCATGGCCCGTAAATCACAAGAGTTCGTCTCGCGCTTCCCGGAAGCAACGCGGGAATGGCTGGACGGGCGGAGCGTTGAAGAGGTGGAGTGCATCATCGGCGACCTAGTCGGGATGTCACGCGGCAAAGCGATGCCGTCCAATACTTTTGCGCGCTCTGACCAAACGTTCATGCCGTTGTCGATTTTCTATCAGACGGTATCAGGTGATTATGTGGATATGGAGATTGATGATCAGTGGACGGAATCCGACATGGTTCTGACCCCTGATTATTCGACTGCCGTGGCCGTGCCATGGTCTGACGACGTCGCTATTCAGGTGATCCACGAGGTTCACGATCAAGGTGGAAAACCTGTCGAGGTTGTGCCGCGCAACGTTCTGAAACGCGTGCTGGACTTGTATAAGGCCGAAGGGTGGACGCCGGTCGTTGCGCCCGAGATCGAATTTTATCTGACCAAGCCAAATCTGGACCCCGCCAAACCCATTGAACCACCGATCGGTCGCACGGGCCGCCGTGTGGTTAGTCGTCAAGCCTATTCGATGATGGCGGTGGATGATTACGGCCCCGTAATCGACGATATCTATGACTTCGCCGAGGCGGTCGGGCTGGAAATCGATACGATCATCCAAGAAGGCGGCGCCGGTCAGATCGAGATAAACCTCGTGCATGGTGACGCGGTTAAACTGGCTGATCAGGTGTTCTACTTCAAACGCCTTATTCGTGAAGCTGCGTTAAAGAACAACTGTTTCGCCACGTTCATGGCAAAACCGATGCAGGACGAACCGGGTAGTGCGATGCATATCCACCAATCGGTGCTGGATGACAGCGGAAACAATATTTTCAGCGACAAAGATGGCGGGGAGACGGACCTGTTCTACAATTTCATTGCTGGACAGCAGACATACATCCCGCACGCGATCAGCTTTTTTGCACCTTACGTGAATTCGTACCGCCGCTTTGTGGCGTCGGGGTCTGCGCCAATAAATTTGGAGTGGGGGGCGGACAACAGAACCACTGGCATACGCATCCCGATTTCTGGTGCGTCTGCGCGACGGGTGGAAAATCGTGTTTCCGGCATGGATGCGAACCCGTATCTGGCACTGGCGGCCACGTTGGCCGGTGGGTATCTGGGCATGAAGAAAGGCCTGACACCGCGCGATCCGCAGCTGGGCGAAGCGTATGAACAACCCCGCGCCTTGCCGCGCAGCTTGCTTGGAGCGATTGATTTGTTCGACGGGGCGCCCGAATTGTCGGAAATCCTCGGGGAGGAGTTTTGCCGTGTCTACAAGGCCGTCAAACGTCACGAGGCCGAAGCATTCCTCGAGGTTATCAGCCCGTGGGAGCGGGAACATCTGCTTTTGAACGTCTAATGGATTTACTAACCGTTAACGACCGCGCTGGCGAATATCCGACATCTTACTATACGGCCTCTTCGAAGCCATTGGACAAGTTTCCATCGCTAAAAGGCGCGGAAACTTGTGACGTTTGTGTCGTCGGGGCAGGGTATACCGGCCTGTCCACAGCGCTGCATCTGGCGGAACGCGGATATGATGTGATCTTGCTCGAAGCCCAGCGTGTGGGTTTTGGCGCGTCTGGTCGCAACGGCGGGCAGGTTGGCTCCGGTCAGCGTGTCGAACAGGACGATCTGGAAAAGATGGTTGGCAAAGATCACGCGCGACAACTGTGGGATATGGGCGAGGAGTCCAAATCAACCGTTCGCGATCTGATCGCCAAACACGGCATCGCTTGCGGGTACAAGCCGGGCGTCATGCACGCAGAATTGAAGCGCAAACATTTGCACCACACGCAAGCTTATGTCGACAAACTGCAAACCGAATATGGATATGATCAGATCGCATATATGGACGAAGCCTCGCTTCGCTCCGCGGTCGGGTCTGACGCCTATTGCGGTGGCTCCATGGATTGGGGTGCGGGGCATTTACATCCGTTGAACTTTGCGCTGGGGTTAGCACGCGCGTGCGTTTCTGCTGGCGTACGGATTTTCGAAGAAACACGTGTGACAGATATTAAACGTGGTGAACCGGCCGAAGTAATAAGCGAAAACGGTAATGTCACCGCTAAATTCGTGGCGCTGGGCGCGAACGGGTACCTCGGCAATCTAGAACCACAAGTCGCGGCGCGGGTTATGCCGATCAACAACTACATCGTGGCCACCGAACCTTTGGGCGAGGATATGGCCCGCAACCTGATCCGCGACGACGTGGCAATCGCCGACAGCAAGTTTGTCGTCAACTATTTTCGCCTGTCCGAAGATAACCGGATGCTTTTCGGCGGAGGCGAGAGTTACGGTTATAAATTCCCGAAGAACCTTGCCAAAAAAGCCCGCAAACCAATGTTGGAAATCTATCCACAACTGGCCCATGCCCGCATAGATTACGCGTGGGGCGGGACGCTGGGGATTACTATGAACCGCATGCCGGACTTCCGCCGCTTGGCCCCGAATATACTGTCGGCCTCAGGCTATTCCGGTCATGGTGTTGCCATGGCGACACTAGCAGGCAAACTGATCGCTGAGGCAATCAGCGGCACGGCCGAACGCTTCGATATCATGGCAAAAGTGCCGACAAATCGCTTCCCGGGTGGCGCAAGTATGCGCACACCACTTTTGATTCTCGCTATGCTTTGGTTTAGTTTGCGAGATCGCGTGTAATGATCGGTCTATCTTCATGATATGTTCCGCACCAACACTCCTCTAAGTAGAGAATATGTAGAATATTCAATGTTTTTCAGCTTTACGTCGGGTAAATAGTTGAAAGCGCTTTAATGCTAGGGCAATCTGTTCCGATGGTTGTGCAAGTTTAATGGTTTTGGCGTAATGCCATCGCCGCACAAACTAAAAAAATGAAACTAACGGAGGAAATAATATGAGCTATTTTGCCAAATCATTGGCAGCAAGCTTCGTAATGGCGTCCATTGCAGCAGCACCAGTGCTAGCAGCAGGTACGCACCCGACAACGGGCGAAGCACTGGCTGATGACCAAACATTTACATACAGCATGCTCGACGAGATGAGCTCGCTTGACCCACAGATCGTAGAAGACGTGAACGGTTCCGCGTTCTCGCGCGATTTGTTTGAAGGTCTGATGAACCAAGATGCCGACGGTAACTTGATTCCGGGCGTTGCGACTGGATACACAACAAACGACGCCGGCGACGTTTTCACGTTTACACTGCGCGACAATGCTGTGTGGTCCGACGGTAAACCTGTGACAGCTGGCGATTTCGTATACGCTTGGCGTCGCTTGGCAGATCCTGAAACTGCTTCTCCGTACCAGTGGTTCATCTCTGTGATGGG
>JAGLUD010000190.1 GCA_023134935.1 Paracoccaceae bacterium
CACTGGCAACCGCGATGCCTTTTTGGCCCGGTTTGGTATGCTGTTTCAGGGTGGTGCGCTGTTCGACAGCCTTCCGGTCTGGCACAACGTCGCCTTCCGCCTGCGCCAAGGCAGCGGTCGCCTGTCAAAGACAGACGCCCGCGACCTCGCCATCCTGAAATTGCGTCGTGTGGGCTTGGCCCCAGAGGTAGCGGACCTGTTCCCCGCCGAGCTGTCAGGCGGTATGCAAAAACGG
Source organism: Paracoccaceae bacterium (assembly GCA_023134935.1). Classification (GTDB taxonomy): domain Bacteria; phylum Pseudomonadota; class Alphaproteobacteria; order Rhodobacterales; family Rhodobacteraceae; genus NORP23. The sequence goes on from JAGLUD010000190.1 coordinate 236, forward strand.
GTAGGCCTGGCGCGGGCGATTGCGGCGGAACCCGAGATCATATTTTTTGACGAACCTACCACGGGTCTAGACCCGATCATGTCCGGCGTTATCAACGAACTAATCCGCGAGATCGTGGTGGAAATGGGTGCGACCGCCATGACCATCACCCACGACATGTCGAGCGTTCGCGCAATTGCCGACAAGGTCGCGATGATCCACGACGGGCGGGTGCAATGGACGGGGGCGATTGGCGATATTGATGCGAGTGGTGATCCGTATCTAGACCAGTTTATCAACGCACGGGCCGAGGGGCCGATTGAAGGGGTAAGGTAATAATTTGGCGTACCCAACACCCCCCCGTAGCAAACGTGCTGTCAAACAGGCTGGAAAAGCTATTGCAAATAAACTTGCGACAACTGCAGACATTGAGTTGGTAGACCAGTGGCGCGCATCTCATGGATACGTAATTAACACGTTTCAAGCGTGGCTTAAGTATCACCTAAAAAAAAGCGGTGTGGAGGCCGAATTTGCCCAACGGTTAAAGCGACGGAAAACGGTTGAAGAAAAATTACAGCGGATCACACCTGAAGGAAATCCGTTAATATCAGACATAACTTCAATGCAGGATTTTGCTGGTTGCCGTCTGATCTTCAACTCAATCGAAGACATCCGAATATTTAGACGGCATTTGCATGATCCCAAAACTCTCAGAAACGTCAATCACAAATCAAAACATTCGTTCGAAAAGTATGACTATATGGAAAATCCTAAAAAAACAGGATATCGAGGAATTCATGATATATTTTTACACTTTCCTAGGGCGCACATAAGAGGCGACGAAAAGTCAAAACCTTGGCAAGGTTTGCTCGTCGAAATTCAATATCGAACGCGAGTTCAACATGCTTGGGCGACTGCATTGGAAATTTCTGACCTTATAGATGGAAAGCATACAAAGTTTGAATTTGGTGATGGTTCAAGGGCGCGGTTTTTTTCTGTAGCGAGCGAGCTTATCGCTAGAAAGCACGAGAATATCGTTCGAGCGTATAGCGATACAAGTTATAGCGAATTAGTCCGTGAGTTAGAGGAACTTGGAATACTGGAAAGGTTAAAAGCCCTAAGGAAGGCCGATCCCGAATTGAAGCTTAAGAAACATAATGTATTGAATATATATATGGGAATGCGCGGCGAACCCCTATTGGAAGCATACAATTATAGCAATGCATTTAAGGCTATTGAGATGGCTAATAAATTGGAGAGCGACCTGTATAGCATTAATGCAGTATACGTGAGAGCCGACAATCCTGTTCAACTTCGTAGTGCTTATAGAAATTATTTCAACGATCCCGTCGATTTTGTAAATTTGCTCTCATAATTATGCTAAAACTCGCCAACCTCTCCCTTCTCATCCTCTTCCCCATCGCGTGGTTTGCCCCCCTGCTCCGCGCCGGCCTGCTGCCGCTGTTTTCGCTCGACGAAATCTCGACCATCACCGCCGTACAAGCCTTGTGGGAGGCGGATATCTTCCTCGCCCTTCTCGTCACGTTCCTCGCCATCTTTGCCCCCATCGTAAAAGTCGCCGCGACCGCGTTGATCCACTTCGGCCTGCTGTCTAAACAAATCCTGCCAACCCTCGAAATCCTTGGGAAGTTGGCAATGGCAGATGTATTCCTAATCGCGATTTACGTTGTCGGTGCAAAAGGCGTCGGCATTGGCCGGGTCGAGACCGCTTGGGGATTATACCTGTTCACCGCCTGTGTGCTGGCCTCAATGTTCATCACGCATTTAACCAAGCGGCAATTGCGATGATACTTGCGTAATAGGCGGGACAGCCAACACTACGTTAACCATACTCGGAGTGGCATCGATCTCGGCATATCTTCTTTCTTTGCTCAAATACTCAAAATTGCATTACTGACCACAGCCGTAACGGCGCCAATTCTAGTGGTTCGCCGAAAACAGGCCTTGCCCGCTTCCAGATAAATTTCACGATCATCAAATCCTCGGCTTGCCCTTCGCTGCGGTATAAGGCTAGAAATCGTTATGGCAAAATCATCAACATATACTTGCTCCGCCTGCGGGGCCGCGCATAAGAAATGGGCCGGACGTTGCGAAACATGCGGCGAATGGAATTCTATTACCGAAGAGGCCGCCCTATCGGCTGGCCCCAAAGGCAAGACTTTGGGCGCGGCAAAGGGACATCGGGTGGAGCTCTCGGAGTTGTCGTCGCAAGACGCGCCGCTGGTTCGTAGTCATTTTGGCATAGACGAACTGGACCGCGTGTTGGGCGGTGGTCTTGTACCAGCGTCGGCGATTTTGGTGGGCGGTGACCCCGGCATCGGCAAATCCACATTGTTGTTGCAAGCCGCGGGGGCGTTTGCGCGCAAAGGCAAGAAGGTACTCTATGTTTCGGGCGAAGAGGCCGCGAGCCAGATCAGGATGCGCGCGGGGCGTTTGAATCTGACGGATGCACCAGTGCAATTGGCCGCAGAAACCAATCTTCGAGATATCCTAACGACACTGGATTCCGAGCGACCCGATCTGGTAATTATCGATTCCATTCAGACCATGTGGGCCGATCATGTTGGTTCCGCCCCTGGTTCAGTTTCGCAGGTTCGCGCGGCCGCACACGAGCTGACAAGTTTTGCCAAGCGGCGTGGGATTTCAGTAATCCTGGTTGGTCACGTCACAAAGGACGGGCAGATCGCAGGGCCGCGTGTGATCGAACATATGGTCGACACAGTGCTTTACTTCGAAGGCGAACGCGGTCACCAGTTCCGCATCCTTCGCGCAGTTAAAAACCGCTTTGGCCCCGCAGACGAAATCGGTGTGTTCGAGATGACAAGCGGCGGGCTGCAACAGGTTGTTAACCCCTCGGCGTTATTCCTTAGCGAGCGAGACAAGCCAACGTCGGGTTCAGTCGTTTTCGCCGGAATCGAAGGTACGCGACCGGTGTTGGTGGAAGTTCAGGCGTTGGTGGCAAGCTCACCACTCGCCACACCACGGCGTACAGTTGTGGGCTGGGATTCGGGGCGGTTGGCCATGATCCTTGCGGTCCTGGAAGCCCGTTGTGGCATCAGCTTTGGCGGCATGGATGTGTACTTGAATATCGCGGGCGGTATCAAAATCAGCGAGCCGGCCGCGGATCTTGCAGTAGCGGCGGCATTGATCTCAGCACGGCAGGATCATGCGTTGCCCGCTGATTCGGTAGTTTTCGGAGAAATCAGTCTGTCAGGCGCCCTCAGACCCATTTCACAGCTCGAAAATCGGCTGAAAGAAGCCGAAAAACTGGGGTTTTCCAGTGCTTACGCTCCATCAAGGATGAAAACTATCGCCAAATCCGACATAGACGTGCATAAAGTTGACGATCTTGAAGAGTTTATAGAAAATTGCTTTGGACGGTTAGACGATTAAAGGGACCGAATTATGGAAGACTTCACATTATTTGACGGCGGCGTTGCGGCCATCCTGTTCATTTCCGCTGTTCTCGCGTATTCGCGCGGGTTCGTCCGTGAAATCCTTAGCATCGCTGGTTGGATTGGCGCGGGCGTTGTTGCGTTCTACTTTTCGCCACAAGTCGTGCCGTTGGTACAGGAAATTCCGGTTCTGAATGACATCATCGGTGATAACTGTGAACTGGGCATCCTTGCCGCATTTGCAGGTGTTTTTGCAATCGCCTTGGTGGTGATCGCGCTGTTCACTCCGCTTATCTCCGGCGCTGTTCAAAAATCGGCACTGGGATCGCTTGATGGCGGCTTGGGCTTCTTGTTCGGCATCGCGCGCGGTGTTTTACTGATCGTTGTGGCTCTGGTCGCATATGATTTCTTCATTGCTGGCGGCGAAGGTTTCCCGGTTGTCGAGGATTCGAAAACACGTGTGATACTGGCCGAACAGCAAGTGCGCATGCAAGATTACATCCCAACGGATATCCCCGAGTGGCTAATTGAACCGTACGAGCAGTTGACTGCAAGCTGTTCAGGCGATGCGGTAACCGGTGAAGAAGCGGCAGCGCCGACTGACGGTTGATAAATCGCCACAGGGGCGCGTAAGGTGGGGTGACTTCGCAATCGGTGCCGCCTATAAGGCAGGCAGTTGCAACAAGCCAAGCGAGCCCTTGCCAATATGTACACTGACAACGCCCTGCCCGCCCTTCCTTTTGATGATGACAAATTGCACGAAGAGTGCGGTGTTTTCGGCGTTTGGGGCATGGCCGAGGCGGCGAATTTCGTAGCCCTTGGTCTGCATGCCCTGCAACACCGCGGGCAAGAAGCCGGCGGAATCGTGGCGTATGAATCCGACATGGGATTCACCTCGGCACGGCGATTTGGCTATGTGCGTGACAACTTCACCAAGTCCAGCTTGATGAAAACCCTACCCGGTAGTCTATCCATCGGCCATGTTAGGTATTCCACTTCTGGGTCGAAGGGCGAGACCCAAATCCGCGACGTCCAACCCTTGTTTGCAGAATTTGCAATGGGCGGCAGTGCGATTGCGCACAATGGCAACCTGACTAACGCGGAGGCTTTGCGGCGCGAGTTAATCGAGCGCGGCTCGATTTTCCAATCATCCTCCGATTCCGAATGCATCGTGCATCTGATGGCGAGATCTTTTCAAAAGAACATCCCCGAGCGTCTGAAAGATGCGCTTCGCCGTGTTGAAGGTGCGTTCTCCATAGTTGCCATGACCCGCACCAAACTGATCGGCGTGCGCGATGCCTTGGGTGTACGCCCGTTAGTGTTGGGCAGGCTAGGCGACGGCTGGATCTTGTCGTCCGAAACCTGCGCACTGGACATCATCGGTGCCGACTTCATACGCGAAATTGAACCGGGCGAAATGGTCGTAATTACGGACGACGGACTGGAAAGTTTTTTCCCTTTCCACAAAGCCAAGCCCCGCCCATGCATCTTCGAGCACGTCTATTTCAGCCGCCCCGACAGCATTTTCACAGGCCAATCCGTCTATGAAGCCCGCCGCGCAATCGGCGTGGAACTGGCCCGTGAGGCCCCCGTAGAGGCAGATCTAGTGTGCCCCGTTCCCGACGGCGGTGTGCCCGCAGCGATTGGTTACAGTCAAGAAAGCGGCATCCCTTACGCCATGGGCATCAGCCGCAACCAATACATGGGTCGCACTTTCATCGAACCAACGGAGCAGATCCGCAACATGGGTGTTCTGTTGAAGCTGAACGTAAACCGCGCCCTGATCAGCGGTAAACGCATCATTCTGGTTGATGATTCCGTTGTGCGCGGCACCACTAGTCGCAAGATCAAAGAGATGATGCTAGATGCGGGTGCCAAGGAAGTGCACTTCCGTATCGCCTCCCCCCCGACTAAGTGGCCATGTTTTTACGGCGTCGATACACCTGATCGCGAGAAACTGCTGGCTAGCTCGATGACGGAAGAACAAATGCGCCAACATCTCGATGTGGACAGCATTCGGTTTGTCACGCTGGACGGACTTTATAATGCGGTTGGTCAATCTGGTGGCCGGAATAACAAGTGCCCGCAGTATTGCGATGCGTGTTTTAGCGGCGACTATCCCGTGCGCCCGACAGACAAAATCGATAACGGCTTTGAACTACGGAGCAAGAAATGAACGTTGGATCGGACATCGTTGCGCTGGTAACCGGTGCCTCGCGCGGCTTGGGCTATGCCACCGCCGTCGAACTAGCCCGTAAAGGGGCGCACGTCATAGCACTAGCCAAAACCGTAGGCGGCCTTGAAGAGCTGGCCGATGAAATCGATGCCGTAGGCGGTTCTAGCACGCTCGTACCGTTGGACATCACCGACGAAGGCGGGCTGCAACGCATGTGTCTGGCTATCCACGAGCGCTGGGGCCACCTTGATTTGCTGGTGCATTGCGCAGCACATGCCGTTTTGTTGTCACCTGTCGCACATGTGGCGGAAAAGGATTTCGACCGGATGTGGGCGGTGAATGCACGGGCTACACAACGTATTATTGCGATGACGGAGCCTTTGTTGAAGGCAGCCGAGGAAGGCACTGCGGTATTCATGAACGATCCGCGCGGTGGCGAGAAGTTTTTTGCCGGATACGGTTCGACCAAAGCCGCAGCACAAGCGATTGTTGACAGTTGGGCGGCTGAAACCGTAACGATTGGGCCTCGTGTTTTGACGTTCACGCCGAACCCGATGCCAACGGGTATCCGCGCACGGTTCCACCCTGGTGAGGATCGCGCGAAGCTAGCCTCGACAACCGACGAGGCGAAACGAATTCTCGAATATATCTCGTAAATTGCGAGAATTCAATAATCCTAAATTTACCTTGCAATAATATCAATTAAGACCAATTTCAGCCCTAATCCTGCCATTTTTCCCTGCGACTTGTCCTACATCAAGATTTTAAATCTGATTTAGAAAAACTAACGTAGGAAAAAGTTATGAAAAAATTGAACAACTTCATAAAAGACGAATCTGGTGCGGTTACTGTTGACTGGGTGGTGTTGACTGCTGCGATTGTTGGTATCGCTATTGCAGTTATCACGGTGATTTCTAGCGGCGTTGAAGATGCGTCGGAAGGGATTAACGATGAGCTTCAAACAGCAAGCGCATTTAAATTTTCCTTCGGTGGGCCAGATTCGATGACTTTCGAAGATTACCTCACTGCAGCGAATGGTGGAGTACCGCTTACTGAAGAGAACCAAAATGATGGAAATATAGACGTTCTATTCGCGGCTCTTGATGCTGCCGCTGCCGATAGCCCTGATGGTTACTCGTTTGGCGGAGGTTTTGACCCCAATTCTGGTTATCCAGTCTATGAATCATACGAAGATTCAACTGTAAGTGTCGGCGGCGAAGTATATGACGCTGAAACATATTACAGCGAAAATCCAGAAATCAATCTAGATTTGACTTTTTAATTACTAGTTTAAATATCTAAAAACTTGAACGCCCCAAGTGTCTAACTTAGGGGCGTTTTTCTCTTCACTACGTCCACACAAATACAATAGTGATCACTATTTATGGAAAAGCCGACCAAACGTGTCGATACCTTCGTCCCAATCCGCAACATTCGACCTAAACAACGTCGCCTGCGATTTCAAAATCAAACCATCCGGCAAAATCTTCAAGTGGTTCGCCACCAGCGTATCCCCTGACGACGTAATGTCCGCCACCGCTTCCGCTGTAAGGTTCTTGACCGTGCCCTCGGTCGCACCTTGGCTATCCACCAGTTGATAATCAGCGACACCGTGGCCGCGTAAAAATTCGCGCACAAGATTGTGGTATTTCGTGGCAATCCGCAGGCGATACCCGTGCTTGGCACGAAATGCCGCTGCTACCGCGTCGAAATCATCAATGCTTTCGACATCCAGCCAGTTGGAAGGCACGGCGAGGATTAGATCCGCGTGGCCAAATCCCATTTCGGTCAGTTCGGTGATTTTATCTTGCCAACCGGGGATCTTTTCATGCACCAAATCCTGCCCCGTAACACCAAGGTGAATACGGCCAGCTGCCAGTTCTTTGGGGATCTCTCCGGCCGACAAAAGCACCAGCTCAATATCGTCAAACCCGACTACACGGCCCGCATATTCGCGGCCTGATCCGGTACGTTCGATCGTTATGCCGCGCTCCGCGAACCAGTCGATGGTTAGCTCTTGCAGGCGGCCTTTTGATGGCAATCCCAACTTCAAAACGCTCATGATGCACCGCCTTTCAGGGCCAATGCTGCCTCTGGCCGGATGATGCCACCAACAGCTGGCACACCTTTGCCATCGCCAAGTACGCGGGTTAACGCATCGTAGCGTCCGCCTTGTGCAATTTGTGGCAGGTCAGGTCGGTCAGGAGCGTGGAAACCAAACACAAAACCGTCATAGTATTCAAGCGTTGTGCGACCATAAGATGCTTCAAACGGCAGAACAGACACATCGATTCCAGCGTCAGACAACGCTTGTGCGCGTGCATCCAACTGATCGGCCGCGCCCCCCAACATAGGGGCAACCTTACGCAATTCTTGCGCCGCCGTCCCCATCGTAGATTTCAAATTGAGCACGCTGGACACAAGCGTAACCGCCGCTTCACTTAGCGAAGCTGCTTCCTTTTCGGACAACAGGATTTCAGCGCGTGCTGCGATCTCGTCAATGGTCCGCACACCTTGGGCTGCACCGGAATTTTCAATTATCTCGCGCGCGGTGCCATCCTTCACTGATTGTAACAATGCCTCTCGCTCGCGGCTTAACGGCGCCTTCGCGGAATACCGCTCCAACAGACGTTTGAACCGTTGTGGGCGCCAAACATGACGGCGCAACGCACCTTTGCGGCGCTCATTTGTATCGAGCGCATCAATCGCAGCGAATATCAGGCCCAGATCACCTGTAACCGGCATTACCGGAAGGTCGCCGAGCGCCGTGGCCAACACCGCGAAAACCTCGGCATCATCAGCGGCGGGATCATTGCCACCGAACACCTCAAAACCTGCTTGGAGGTATTCTGTCGGGCGTTTGCTGCCCACTTCCTGGCGACGCCAAACCGATCCGGCATAGGCGTAGCGCGCGGCGCTGGCTCCGTTTGCCATGTGGATTTGCACAACAGGAACGGTGAAATCGGGGCGCAACATCAATTCACCTTCGACAGGGTCGTGGGTGGTGTAAGCGCGTGCACGTAGGTCTTCGCCGTAAAGGTCGATCAGAACATAAGCTGGAAGCAAGGCCGCCGGTTCAACAGGTTGCGCCCCGTTCGCAATAAAACCAGACATGAGCCGCCCGACTTCGGTACGCACATCGGCCAAGCCCTGCCCTAGACGTCCATTTTCCAGATATGCCCGCGAGGTCACCATTATCCGTCCGCCCGTGCAATCATTTTACGAACTTCGGCCACCAGATCGCCACGCGCGATTTCCATCTGCGCGGGTTGAGCTTTCCATTCTTCGTTGGTGGTAATATTTGCCGCCAAAGCCGCACCGAGCGCTAGATCTTTGATTTGAACGACACCGTTTTCTTTTTCGTCACCGCCCTCAATCACAGCCACAGGAGAGTTCCGTGCGTCCGCATATTTCAACTGGTTACCGAAGTTCTTGGGGTTACCCAAGTACACTTCGGCCCTAATGCCGGCATTTCGCAGTTCGGCCACCATAGACTGATAGTCGCCCATGCGGTCCCGATCCATAACGGTTACGATAACGGGGCCTTTTGCGTGGCTCTCCATGCGACCCTTTTCGCGCAGCGCTGCCAGCAGGCGATCGACACCGATGGACACACCCGTCGCCGGAACCTCCTGCCCAGTGAAGCGCTTGACCAAATCATCATAGCGCCCTCCACCGGCTACTGATCCGAACTGGCGTTTGCGGCCCTTGTCGTCAAGAATTTCGAACGTCAGCTCTGCCTCATAGACCGGACCAGTATAATAGCCGAGGCCACGCACAACGGATGGATCGATCAGCAGACGATCCGCGCCGTAGCCCTGCACATCTGTCAGCTCAGCAATCGTTTCCAGTTCCTGAACACCGACTAGCCCCATATCCGAGCCGCTAACCAATTCGCGTAGACGTGCACATGTTGCCCCGCCCGTGTCGCGCTTCGCATCCATGAAGCCCATGATGACTTCGGCTTGTTCATCTGACAGATTCGCACCACCTGTAAAGTCGCCGCTGGCATCCTTGCGCCCAGCGCCAAGCAGGGCACGAACGCCGTCTGCGCCAAGACGGTCAAGTTTGTCGATTGCGCGCAGGACGATGCCGCGCTCAGCTTCGAATTTCGTTAGATCGGATGGATCAAGAACACCTGCAATTTCCATCACCCCGTTCAGGACCTTGCGATTGTTAACACGCACGATGTAGTCACCGCGGGGAATGCCCACGGCTTCGAGCGTATCGGAGAGCATCCCGCAAATCTCGGCATCCGCCGCGACCGTTGGTGTGCCAACCGTATCCGCATCACACTGATAGAACTGGCGATATCGCCCCGGACCAGGCTTCTCGTTGCGCCAAACTGGGCCAACAGCATAGCGTCGATAAGGCGTCGGTAGGTCATTGCGAAACTGTGCGTAAACGCGTGCCAACGGTGCCGTCAGGTCATAGCGAAGCGCCATCCACGCATCGTCTTCGTCTTGCCACGCA
>JAGLUD010000191.1 GCA_023134935.1 Paracoccaceae bacterium
TGCATGTTCGCGGTGAACGTACCGCTGGCGCCGTTGCTGAAAACCTGACATCGCGCGGTTTCACGGTGGAGCAGGCGGTGCTTTACAGCCAACAGGCGTGCGATCTGACCGACGCTGCGCGCCAACCGTTGGCGCAAGGAAGCGTTCAGGGGCTACCGCTTTATTCGCCATTAACCGCCCGTCTTTTCGCGGAAATTTTGGCGAAAAACCTCGACTGGCCAACGGATAACATGACCGCGCTGTGCATCAGTCAAAACGTGGCCGCCGAGGTGGAACACCTGAAACTAAGACGTGTTAAAATAGCCGCAGACCCAAACGGGGCCGAAATGCTTGCGCTCATTGGTCAGTTTTTGCGCTGAATATTGCTGATCGAACGTGTGTGTGGGTTGTGGCCGTGTTGCCCTGCATCTAGACTTTGCCCAGAACGGTCACCACATAATGATGACAATCATACATTATACCTAAAGGCAGATTGATGGCAGAAAACGAAACTCCGGAAAAAGTTATTGATGTCGAGTCCGCGCCGGATATCGAGGAAACCGGCACCGTTGAAGAAGACCACGAAGAAGCAGGTCTTGCGGCGCGAATCCTGAAGGTTTCCGCCATTGTTGTTGCTGGTGGAATTCTTGCATTATGGCTCGGTCCGAAAATCGCACCTGCGTTACCATCCGGCATGGCCCCAGTGGCAGCGTGGCTGGCACCGGGTGGGGCGCAAACGAATGCGGATATTGCCGCGCTGCAAGCGGCGCTCGCCGATATGCCCGAAACTGTTTCGACATACGAGATCGAGGCGATGATCGCTGGCGGTATCTCGACCAAAACAGCCGCCCTTTCTGCGCGGATTGATGGGTTGGACGGTGAAACCGACACTTCAGGGATTGATTCGCGTCTAGCTGCGTTAGAATTGAAAACTGATGGCCAGCGCGCGGAGCTGTCCTCGCTGTTATCGCAACTTTCCGATGTTTCTCAGATGGGTGGTGAAGTATCTGCAGACACAGCCGCCAAGCTAGCCGGATTTGCCGCCGTTAATGAGGGGCTGAAAGCCGAGATCGGGGCTTTGGCTAGCCGGATCGACGGTGTATCGGCAACCGCGGCGCAAGTGTCGGCGGTCGAAACCAACGCCGAAGTGGCGCGAAACGCAGCCGCAGTCCGCAGCAGTCTGAACGCCATCGACGTGGCGCTATCGGCCGGCTTGCCGTTTGCAGCAGTACTGAACGATCTGGAAAAAGCAGGCGCCACGGACATTCCGATGGCCCTCTCTGGTGTTTCAAATGGTGTCGCCACAATGGCGAAACTACGCGCTGATTTCCCCGAGGCCGCCCACGCAGCGATCCGGGCGTCGATCTTGGTATCTGCCGGCGACGGTGTTTTCGCATCCATCGGCGCGTTTACGAAGGCGCAAGTCGCGGGACGCTCGTTAACGCCGCAAGACGGGGTAGGCCCGGACGCGGTTCTTTCGCGTGCCGAGGCTGCGTTGAAACAGGATGATTTGGACAAGGCGCTGACAGAAATAGACGCGCTACCAGCCGCCGCGATGGCACCCGATGGTGACGGAGCGATGGATTTGTGGCTCGCAAACGCGACCGAATTGCAGAATGCGCTGAACGCCTTTGATACGTTACAAGCCAGCCTGACGGCCGAATAGGGATACCGATATGATCTGGTCACTAGTTAAAGTTATTTTCTTTGTATCACTGGCAATCGCCCTGTCTTTCGGCCTGTCCTACGTGCTGGAAACACCGGGCGGCGTGCGAATTGCGTTTGGCGATCAAGAGGTCAGCCTAGCCCCCATCGGATTCATATTTGCGCTGCTGTTACTGCTGGCGACGTTCTGGATATTGCTAAAACTCTCGGGCCTTTTAGTGGCCGTTCTGCGGTTCACGATGGGCGATGAAACGGCACTAACGCGATATTGGGGCCGTAAGCGTGAACGTCGCGGCTTTGACGCACTGGCTGATGGCATGGTGTCTTTGGCCGCCGGCGAAGGTGAAAAAGCTATGGCACAAGCAGCCAAAGCGGAACGCTTGTTGAACCGTCCTGAACTGACACGACTGCTTAGCGCCCAAGCGGCGGAGCAGTCTGGAAACGGCGCACGCGCGCTCGAATATTACAAAGAAATGTTGCAAGAGGACCGCACACGGTTTGTCGGAGTTCAAGGCATTTTGAAGCAGAAATTGGCCGAAGGTGACACGGATACAGCGCTGAAGTTGGCGGAAAAAGCCTTCGCACTTCGCCCCGCGCATCACGGCAATTTGGATACGTTGTTCTTGCTACAATCGGAAGCCGCGGACTGGTCTGGCGCGCGAACAACGCTGTCGGCCAAACTGAAAGCCAAGGCTTTGCCACGTGATGTTGCCAAGCGCCGCGACGCGGTTTTGCTGCTGGCTGATGCCAAAGTGGCATATGAAGATGGCGATCAAACCGCGGCAAGGGATGCGGCGTTGCAAGCCAACAAGATGGCTCCGACATTAGTTCCCGCAGCGGTTCTGGCAGCGCGTATCTTAATCGAGGAGGGGTCAAAACGCCCCGCCGCCAAAATCCTGAAAGCAGCGTGGCAATCCATGCCGCACCCCGATCTCGCGACCGCCTTTGCCGCAGTCGAGCCTGAGGAATCCCACGAGGCTCGTCGCAAGCGGTTCGATCAACTGGTGAACCTGCAACCTGCACATCGTGAAACCAAAATGTTGTTAACCGAACTGGCCCTGAGCGAAGAAGATTTCCCCACGGCGCGGCGTGCGATCGGCGATTTGGTCGAGGAAATGCCGACCACACGCACACTGGCGCTAATGGCCGCGATCGAGCGTGGCTCGGGTTCCGACGAAGACGTGGTGCGCGCAATCCTTGCCAAAGCGTTAAGTGCCAGTCGCGGGGATCAATGGGTGTGTTCGGTTTGTGGACATGCACATGTTGAATGGTCGCCGACGTGCCATAACTGCAGCGCGTTCGACACGATGGAATGGAAAGAGCCAGCGGAATCCGAAGCCGAACCAATGGATGCCGTTCTGTCGCTAATCGTAGGGGCTACGCCAATAGCATCCACCAAGCCGGACGAACCGCAAGACGCGCCGCCGATTATTATCGATGCCGAAGTGGTGGACGAGGACTCGGTTTAGCCTCGTCCATCGTTAACCGACCAAGGCCTGCGTCAACGCACTTTCAGGCTTCACAAGGCTGTTCACGACGGTGAAGTGGTTCAGGGCGGGTTCCTCGACGCACGTGATGTTCATCCCGAAACCTGTCCAGACATTCGCCAGCAGCGCGTTTTGGCGCACGAATTCGGGGCGTTCATCCGCACCAACCCAACAGGTCAGATCAAACCCCGTGCGCGGTGTTAGCAGAGCAGGGCTTTCAGCAATAGCCCCTGCCATGTCCATCCGGAAATCCGCATTCATTTCAGTGTGCAGCATCGGGCGAAGGTCATGCACGCCGCTGATCGGCAGGATGCGTTTGATGCGGCTGGCACAGGCCAAATCAACATCCACACACCCCATCCGCGCCGCCAAATGCCCGCCTGCGGAATGTCCGGTCAGGTGGATCGGTCCGTTGAACCGCGCGGCGGCAAAATCAACAGCGGTGGCAATCTGGCGGGTAATGTCGGCAATCCGGACCTCGGGGCACAAGGTGTATCCGGGCAGGGCAACCGCCCACCCCCGCGCCACAGCCCCGGCCGCCATATGTGACCACAGGTTTTTGTCGCGGGAAATCCAATAGCCCCCGTGAACGAAAACCACCAACCCTTTGGGGGTGCCCTCGGGGTGGAATATATCCATAACTTCGCGCGGATGCTGGCCGTATGGCATATTCAGTTCCGCACGATTAACGGTAGTCATCCGGTCGCGAAACACGGCCGCGTCAACTTCCCATGCGGCGGCAATATCATCCGCGCCGTCCACGTAAATTCCGTTCGCATAGGCATCGTCCCAATCGGTTATCATAGCTATCTCCCGCTCTTTTCCGGTATCAACCCTTTCGGGCTGAACCTGAGCACCAGCAGCAGGATCAAGCCCATCACCATCAGGCGCATGTGTGGGGCGGATTGGATCAGGTGATCGCGCAACGCGCTGCCCTCATACATGCCGGACGTGATGATGTTCATCAGCCATGCACCCGCTGGTTCTGCCTCGATCCAGACGAACCAGATCAGGAAACCGCCCAGCACCGCGCCCCAGTTATTGCCGGACCCGCCGACGATAACCATCACCCAGATCAGAAATGTAAAACGCAGCGGATTGTATGTGGTCGGCGTAAATTGCCCATCCAGCGTCGTCA
>JAGLUD010000192.1 GCA_023134935.1 Paracoccaceae bacterium
TTAAGAATTTCTGATCGCATCGAAGCCGCGAATATTTTGTAACCTTCAGTCATCAGTGCTGAATGCAACGCAGTCATATTTGCGAAGTGATGTGCCGGGGCGGCGTGGCTGACTCCGGCTTTCATGGCTAGCTTTCTGATCGATAATGTCTCCGGGCCACCGAGTTGTAGCAGTTCTAGACCAGCTTCAACTAGCGCTGCCCGAAGGTTGCCATGATGATGGGGTTTCTTTTTGCTCATACATGTAGGATAAATCTTAACTTGACAGTGTCAACATCAATATTTAACTAGGCGGCGTCAACTTTAAGGAAAAACCCATGATCCGCAGTCGCACGCTATTTTATACAACCGCAGTTTTGAGTTTCATAATCGCATTGATGTCGTTTCGGTTTCTGGCTTTGGGAATGAATGACGCATTTCCAGAGATGATTGGTCACATTACAGATAGCAAATTCGCTTTTGTTGCGCACGTAACAGCCGCGCCAATTGCGCTTGTGCTGGGGACCATGAATATGCTGGACCGTCGGCGTAAAAAACGCAGGACATTGCATAGGTGGACGGGTCGTGCCTACGCGGTCGCTATTTTGATCGGTGGATTGTCCGGATTTGCGCTGGCGATTGGTGCGTCTGGTGGCCTGGCCGCTACTTTTGGGTTTGGTATGTTGTCAATTCTGTGGATTGTAACAACGGCGCAAGCGGTTCGCTTTGCGATAGCGCGGAATTTTGTCGCACATCGGCGCTGGATAATCCGCTCGTTTGCGCTAACGCTGGCGGCGGTGACATTACGGCTGTACCTACCGTTCTTCATGATATTTGGTGAGATGACCTATTCACAAGCTTCGGTTTGGGTTGCATGGTTATGCTGGGTCCCGAACCTCGCACTTGCGGAGTGGTGGTTGCGCCGCTAGATCGCGGCTAATTCAGTCTTGATCAGCCGCACCGCTGCAAGTGGGTCTTCGGCCCGATATATTGGACGGCCGACCACAATATGATCAGCGCCGTCGTTGATGGCAACGGCGGGTGAGGCCACTCGTTTCTGGTCGTCCGTGTTGGTTCCAGTTGGACGCACACCTGGTGTTACAATCAGTTTTCCCGAGGCTTCTGGTAAGGCACGGATCATCGCGGCTTCTTGCGGGCTGGCGATTACGCCATCAGCGCCGGCCAGAAATGCAAGACGGGCGCGTTCTTGCACAAGATCACGAATTTCGCCTTTGCGGATCAGGGCCAGATCAAGGTCGGCGCGATCCATCGAAGTTAAAATGGTGACGGCGAGGATTTTCAGCTTCGTGTCACCGCGTCCAACTACTGCAGCGCGAACTACATTCGGGTCACCGTGAACGGTTAAGAAATCCAGATCAAACTGGGACAGCCCGGTCACTGCGTTTTCGACGGTTTGGCCGATGTCGAACAGTTTCATGTCAAGGAACACACGCTTGCCCATTTCGGTCAGCTCATTCGCGAGGGCTAAACCACCGCCAGTCAGCATGCCGAGGCCAATTTTATAAAACGAAACCTCGTCCCCCAGCTTTTCGGCAAGGCGTAAGCCTTCCAGCGCATTGGGAACGTCTAGGGCGACTATCAGGCGGTCATCAGCTTGCATTGGGGGGCTCCTTTACGATTTGTAAAGAATTCGCATATCGGGGTCCTCGGTGCAATACATATG
>JAGLUD010000193.1 GCA_023134935.1 Paracoccaceae bacterium
TGACTGAAGGTTACAAAATATTCGCAGCCTCGATGCGAGCAGAAATTCTCAAGTCACCGCGCGATCCACGCGAACGAATATTGGCAGCTGGGCGGGGGTACCTGTTGTTTGCACAGAATAACGAGGGGTTATTCAACCTGATGTTCGGCGGAACGCCCCGAGACAATGATGATGAAAACCTGAGCAATGCGGCCGAGGATGCATATGACGTTTTGCGTGAAATCTCTGCCCCTCTAGTCAAAGGTGAGGGTGGAAGCGAGATTAACGAATTGATGATTTGGTCGCTCATACATGGATTGGCGCGACTGGTTCTGCACAGTAAGCGCGAAAGCATTGACGCCGAACGATCATTCGAAACGTGGCGGCTAATTCTGCCACCGCTTGAATTCGAAAGTTAACTAGCGAAAATCCCGTCGAAATCCGCGAAACCCTTCACTTCAATCGGGTTGCCGCTGGGGTCATGAAAGAACATCGTCCATTGCTCGCCCGGCTCCCCCGCAAACCGCACCGATGGTGGAAGTAGAAACTCCACGCGTGCGGCCTGCAATTTATCCGCCAGCAACTTCCAAGTTTCTAACTCCAACACAACTCCGAGGTGGGGCATCGGAACTTTGATACCGCCTACCAATCCGGTTTTGGCAACCGGAAACGGCTCGCCGATATGCAGCGAAATCTGATGTCCGAAGAAATTGAAATCCACCCAAGTATCTGCACTCCGCCCCTCGGGACAGCCAAGAATGTCACCATAAAATGCCCGCGCTTCGTCTAGATTGCGAACATTATAGGCAAGGTGAAATGCGGAGCGCATCAGATTTCGATGCCGAGAGTCTTTGCAACGGTGAAGATATCCTTGTCGCCTCGACCGCTCAAGTTCACAATCATAATGTGATCTTCCGGCAAATGCGGCGCGATTTTCGTAACATGGGCCAGCGCATGCGAAGATTCTAACGCGGGGATAATCCCCTCCGTAGCACACAAAAGCTGGAACGCATCGAGCGCCTCCGTGTCAGTCACCGACACATACTCCACACGGCCAAGATCATTCAGCCAAGAATGCTCCGGCCCGATGCCGGGGTAATCTAGGCCAGCAGAAATCGAATGGCCTTCCAGAATTTGGCCGTCGTCGTCTTGCAAAAGATACGTGCGGTTGCCGTGCAGTACACCCGGGCGACCACCAGCCAAACTCGCTGCGTGTTCCATACGTTCGTCAACACCATGTCCACCGGCCTCGACACCGATAATTTTCACGTCAGTGTCATCTAGGAACGGATGAAAAAGCCCCATCGCATTTGATCCGCCACCGATGCAAGCCACAAGTGAATCCGGTAACCGGCCTTCGTGCTCCATAATCTGAACGCGCGCTTCTTTGCCAATGATCGTCTGGAAATCGCGCACCATTTCCGGATACGGGTGCGGGCCAGCGACCGTTCCAATACAGTAAAACGTGTCGTGCACGTTAGTCACCCAATCACGCATCGCTTCGTTCATCGCGTCCTTCAAAGTGCCACGGCCGGCGGTTACCGATACGATTTCGGCCCCCAGAAGCTTCATACGGAAAACATTCGGCGCTTGGCGCTCGACGTCGGTAGCCCCCATGAACACCACACACTTCAAGCCGAATTTCGCACATACCGTCGCTGTCGCAACGCCGTGCTGCCCTGCGCCTGTTTCCGCAATAATCCGTGTTTTGCCCATACGTCGCGCCAGCAAAATCTGGCCAAGAACGTTGTTGATTTTATGCGCACCAGTGTGGTTCAGCTCATCCCGCTTCAGATAGATCTTCGCGCCACCCAAGTGCCTCGTCAAACCTTCGGCATAATACAGCGGACTTGGCCGTCCGACGTAATTTTTCCACAGGTCATCCATTTCAGCCCAGAAGGAGTCGTCGGTTTTCGCGTTCTCGTATTCTGCCTCTAGATCAAGGATCAGTGGCATCAGAGTTTCGGCCACAAAGCGTCCGCCATAGTTACCGAAACGTCCCTGCTCATCAGGGCCAGTCTTATAGGAATTCACTGAATCCGAGGCCATCATACTGCTCCTTTAGCAGCCTTCACAAAGGCCGCGATCTTGTCCAAATCCTTTATCCCCGGCGCGCTCTCCACGCCCGACGACACATCCACCATCGTCGCACCCGTCAGGCGCATCGCCGCGGCCACATTATCAGGCGTCAAACCACCGGCCAGCATCCACGGGATCGGCCATTCCAAATCCGCGATAAGACGCCAATCGAAAGCCAGCCCGTTACCACCCGGCAGCGGGCCACCTTTAGGCTGTTTGGCATCGACAAGCAACTGATCGGCAACCGTGGCATATTCAACAAGTTGCGGCAGATCACTGGCATCCGCCACCCCAACCGCCTTCATCACAGGCAAGCCGAAACGTTCCTTGATATGGGCCACACGCTTGGGGCTTTCTGAACCATGCAATTGCAACATGTCGATAGGAACTTCGCCCAGCATTTTAGCCAAAGCCTCGTCATCCGCGTTAACGGTCAGCGCTACTTTGATTATTCCATCGGGAACCGCGACTGCCAGTTCGGCTGCTTGTCGATACGTTAAATGGCGTGGGGACTTCGGGAAAAACACGAAACCAAGGTATGAAGCACCGGCATCAACCGCCGCCGCCACACTTTCAGGCGTCTTTAGTCCGCAAATTTTAACCTGCATCAGGTTAGCAACGCGAGGACGTCATCCTCTTCGGTGCCTGCTTGCTTTTTCAAGGCATCCACCTCGCGCGCCAAAATATCGACTTCGCGTTTGCGAACCGCAGCTTCGCGTCGCTGCTTGTGTTCCCGAAGATACTCCAACACATAGCCGACCATCAAACCGGCCAACATCGAAAGCATAATCACGACAAACATCGGCAGTCGGATTGAAACAGGTAGGATGCTGGAAAGTTGTTCTGGCAACAGGGCCAGCGTAACGATTTCACGGTTGGCGAGCGCAAGCAAGACAAGCACCACCATCAACACAGCATAAAAGCTGTAGCGAAGATATCGCATAAGAATTCCTTTAGGCGTTATCTGCCGTTTAGACGATCACGCAGACGTTTGCCGGTTTTGAAGAACGGGACGAATTTTTCATCGACCGAAACAGACTCACCCGTGCGCGGATTGCGCCCCATACGAGCGTCGCGCTTCTTCACAGAAAATGCGCCGAAGCCGCGAAGCTCCACACGAATACCAGAAGCCATCGCCTCGATGATCTCGTCGAATATCGTGCCGACGATCCGCTCAACATCACGTTGATACAGATGCGGATTTTCATCAGCTATTTTTTGAACCAATTCAGATTTTATCATTTTGTTAATCCTTCTCCCGAAGTTCTATGCCCCACCAACAGAAACATTCAAGCATACCAAATACAGATACCGTCATTACTATCATTCTGGCAGGGTTTACCTTTTTTGGAAAGTGAGCCAAAGCAGTTTGCGGCCAGATATCTTGAATAACGGCGGAAAAACGCTCGGCTTATTGGTATTAGTGACGATCCAATAGTTGATTTAGATCAATTTTGCCCGTTTAGCCGAAACACAAGCTGCCATTGATTCGTCCGCAACCTGCCGCCAAAAAGTAATGGAGCGGCGTCATTTCTGACGCAGCTCCACATAATTTCAATACCTTGGTAAAGGACGACTACTCGTCGCCACCTTTCAGCGCTGCACCAAGAATGTCGCCCAAAGATGCACCGGAGTCGGAAGAACCATACTGTTCAACGGCTTCCTTCTCTTCTGCAATCTCGCGGGCTTTGATCGAAAGACCAAGACGACGGTTTGCACGGTCGATGTTAGTCACACGTGCGTCGATCTTGTCACCAACCGAGAAACGCTCTGGGCGCTGTTCAGCACGGTCACGCGATAGATCGGAGCGACGGATGAAAGCTTTCATGCCATCATGTTCAACTTCGATGCCACCATCTTCGATCGATGTAACGGAAACCGTAACAACTGCACCGCGTTTGATGCCGTCAGTCGCGCCAACGAACGGGTCACCGTCCAGCGCTTTGATCGAAAGGGAGATACGCTCTTTGTCGATATCAACGTCAGTAACAACGGCCTTAACCACGTCACCTTTGTTGTAATCTTGAATAGCGTCGTCGCCCGAACGATCCCAATCGAGATCGGACAAGTGAACCATACCGTC
>JAGLUD010000194.1 GCA_023134935.1 Paracoccaceae bacterium
AGACCACCGCGTTCTTGGCAACAAGGACGGCACGGTAAACCCCGTCAGGAGCAAGGCCAAATAGGGATCGCGTGTCGCAAGACAGGTCTTCAACCGAGCGATCCGGGTTGGCTGCAAGAGCCTGTTGGTAACAACAGGCCCAGACGAATGGTCATTGAAGGGCGAAAGCCCGGAACAAAATCCGGCTTATAGGCCATCCGCATAATTTAAAACGGGCGAGGTTAATGACCCCGCCCGCAGTGTTTTAGAAAATACCTTGGCAAATGATCATAATCACCACCATCGCAACGGTGAATCCTGCGTCCGTGTGGCGAACATAGGCATTCTTGTTGAGAAAGAAGGAACTGGCACCATTTAGGACCACGATTGTGACTGTGATCAGAAGGATTGTTAGCAGAGCATCATTTTTTGCTGTAACGCCAACGACCCATGCCAAAAGGAAAGTACCAACGACTTGCGATACCATCGCTGTCATAGGCATTTTGTCTGGACCATTGGGATCAAGGCCATTGCCTTCAGCCCATTTCTTGCCAAATAGCTTAGGCGAAAACCATACCCAGCCTAAACCGAATGAGACCACGAAGCCGACAATTACGGCTAACCAGTTTACTCCTGTTACTAATTCTTCCATTTTGTAAGTCCCCTTTTACTTATTAGCGCCACTTTTTATGGCTGATATTAGCCTAGCACAGATGCCAGCGCTTCCAAAATTTTGCCCCATCCAGTTTCGTGGTTGTCGCGCGATTCCTCGGATTCAAATTTGACGTGTGACAGCTCGATGGCTGTGCCGTCGCCGCTTGGGGCGAAGTTAATCGCCACATTGCTGGCTGTCTCGGAGAACGGCGTTTCCCATGTGAAGGCAATGCGCGAATGCGGATTGATTTCAGTGTAGGTGCCGGAGTGGGGCAGGTCTTGATCGCCGTTGCGCATGACAATCTCGAAGCGACCGCCAACGGTTGGGTCAGTTGTTGCTGAGGGCACAACCATGCTGTCACCAGGTATCATGAACTGTTTAAGCATTTCGGGGTCTAACCATGCGTCAAACACGGCTTTGGACGGGGCGTTTATTACGCGCGATACGGATAGGGATATCTCAGTCATCGGTACTCTCCTTTGTAATAATTTTTTCTAACGCTTCGAGACGTATGTCCCAGATTGAGCGAAGTTCTTTGAACCAATCTTCAACCCCATTGACCGGGGCGAGGTTCGCCTCGATCAAATGTACGCGTCCCATGGTTCTTCGGGACACGAGGTTCGCCTTTTCCAGAACTTTGATGTACTTGGACACCGAATTGAGGGACATATCGTACATCGCGGCCAATTCCGTAACGCGGGTAGGGCCTTGCTGTATCAATGTAGTCAAAATCGAGCGCCGAGTGGGATCACCCACAGCTTTCAGAGTTTCGGATAGAGCATTTGTATATTGTTCAACTATAAGGGTGAATGACATGTTGTTTGCGTGACATTACGCGAATAATTGGGCAGCACTGGGAAATCATGGGAAATATCTGAATTATTTTCATACCACATATAGTGCCGACAGCTTGCGTGACCACCAGACCTACCAATAAGTAATCAAAATCACGCAAAATCAGTGGCATTGACCATTTTGGCCCATAAAAATTCCATTGATTTCCATAATTTCCCATGCTACTCCAAATGCACGGATAGATCGGATACAATTTTTTAGAGGGCTTAAGCCCCGGAAAACGAAAACCGAGCAGGTTTCATACAGGCACCGAATTTATCCATAGGTGAAAGAGACGACGCGCATGTGAGCAGACACGAAAGTGGCGCAGTCGGCTTCCTTCTACGGGGCAAACGGCGGGTCGTACTATAGGCAGTACGGCCCGCTGCGTCCGTTTTAGGGGGCGTCAAACAGGAGAGAGACGTGGCTAGACGTTTCAGAGGCAAATCGGTCCATAAGGTGGACGCAAAGGGCAGGGTATCCATTCCCGCGTCCTTTCGGCGTGTGCTTGAGGAAGG
>JAGLUD010000195.1 GCA_023134935.1 Paracoccaceae bacterium
CCTGATTGGCGTTCTGGCGAAAATCCACAACTCGTTATCGTGCATGGTTCCAAAGATGGGCAGTGCATTGAAGGATATTCAATCAAGTCTATGGACGAGGTTGATGATCTGATCGAGGCTTTGCCGCATTTCTCGGCAGAGCGGGAATATTTTGAAACAATTTTAGGTACGGATTCTGATTACGCCTCGGTCGACGAGAACGGGCGTATGGTATTGTCCGCAGCGTTACGCAAGTTGATTGGCGTGGCGAAAGATGCTGTGTTTGTTGGTAAAGGGAACCGTTTCCAGATTTGGGAGCCTTCCGCGTATGAAAACGAACTCAAGCAGATAAAGGAGTGGGGTGCGTCGCAAGATAACCCTAACGCGAAACTGTATCGCACAACGGCGGAGGGTTAGGCGATGGCCGTTCCCTCGACTGATCCTGCTAATTCCGAAACCCCACATGTTCCCGTATTGCTTGCGCCTATTTTGGAGCGCATATCGCCTGTAACAGGCGTTTGGCTGGATGGCACCTTTGGTGCTGGCGGTTATGCACGTGCGATATTGGATGCAGGGGCGGAGCGTCTTATCGGCGTTGACCGTGACCCCGAGGCGTTGGAGCGTGCGGCGGTTTGGTCTGATGACTATGGCGAACGGTTGCAGTTGGTTTCTGGGCGGTTCGGTGACTTGGACAAGATTGCGGGTGCTGGCACGCTGGATGGCGTTGTGCTGGATATTGGCGTTTCCTCGATGCAGATCGATCAGGCGGAGCGCGGGTTTTCGTTTATGAAAGACGGTCCTCTGGATATGCGGATGGAACAATCTGGTCCATCGGCGGCGGATATCGTGAACAAAGCGCCCGAAGCGGTGTTGGCAGATATTCTGTTTCAGTTTGGCGAAGAACGTGCATCACGCAAAATTGCCAAGGCGATTGTTATGGATCGCAAGAATAAACCTTTCACGACAACGCGCCAGTTGGCGAGCATGCTGGAACGCATCATGCCGCGCCCGAAACCGGGCCAGCCGCATGCCGCGACGCGCAGTTTTCAAGCTTTGCGGATTGTTGTGAACGATGAGTTGGGCGAGTTGGCGCGTGGTTTGGCTGCGGCAGAGGTTGCGTTGAAAGAGGGTGGATTGTTGGTCGTTGTGACCTTCCACTCGCTGGAAGACCGTATGGTTAAGCGCTTCATGCAGGAGCGTTCGGGGGCAGGGCCGAAAGGCAGCAGGTTTACACCGATCGAGAGCAGCGAAGAGCCGGCATTTGCTAAGGTTACACGCAAAGCGGTGGTAGGCGATGCGGAAGAGCTTGAAGCCAATCCTAGGGCGCGGTCAGCGAAATTACGTATAGCACGGCGTACAGTCGCGGTTGCTGGTGTTATTGATCCGCGTGAAATTGGCATGCCAAAATTGGACATCACAAACGGGGCTTGGTTATGAGAAGTCTTCTGTTGATCCTTGGCGTATTTATGGTGATGGTTTTTGCAACGTGGGCGTACCGCGTGAATAATGACACGCGCGATGCGATGGGCCGAGTGGCCAGTCTGCAACGTGAAATTCGCACCGAACGCGAAACTATTGCGGTTTTGGAGGCCGAATGGGCGTACTTGAACCGCCCCGACCGTTTGCTGGCACTTTCCGAAGGCCATTTCACCGAGTTGCGTCTTATGCCACTGCATCCTGATCATTTTTCGGATCCTATGAAGGTGGCCTATCCAACACCGGAAGACCCGTTGTTGGCGGAGTTGATCGAGGCGGCTATTCTTGAAGTTCGGGGAGGCAGCTGATGATCCGTCGCCCGTTACGCCCGATTGCTCGTGTTCTGAAGGCTCGCGAAAGCGGTGTTGACCCCAGCCTGATCGAGGCCGAAGAAAAAGCCGCGCGTATGCATGGGCAGCGGAATGCTGAACGGTTTCGTGCGCAGTCACGACTGGTATTGTTGGCGTTCGCCTTTCTACTAAGTTTCAGTGCTGTTGGCTGGAAAATGACAGTACTGGCGACGACGGCCCCCGTTGAACCGATTTCCTATGGGCGCTCAGTTCAGATTGTCAGCCAGCGTGCGAACATCGTTGACCGTAACGGCGAAATCCTTGCGACGAACCTTGCGACGACGTCTCTTTTTGCGCATCCGCAGGATATGGTTGATGTGCG
>JAGLUD010000196.1 GCA_023134935.1 Paracoccaceae bacterium
GCAATAACGCCCCGAATGATTGGATAGAAGAGGCATCAAGCCAGTCAGTTAGTGCGCGAAGGGGGCGGGTATCACAATACGGGTAGACGAAAAACTCGTCCACATCGACGATCAAACACCAGTGTTCGCGCGCGTACTTCCTTAATAGGTTGTTAATCCAATCCATGCCGAAATTTGAACGTTTATAGCTGCCTTCGGAATGCCAAAGGGAAACGTCGGGCTGCGCGGCAAGGAATTCACCTGTGCCATCGTCGGATGCGTTATCAATGAAGAAGAAATGGTTAACGCCCAAGTTGCGGTAGTAATCGAGGAAATACGAGAGCCGGTGACGTTCATTATGGACGGTCGAAAACAGGAAAATATCATCGCTATGGCGCGCGCCAGATCGGTTCTTTACCACCGTGACTTCGCGGCGCTTCCGTAACGCGCGCAAACGTCGCCGTCGCCGTTGAAGACGCAGGTGATATGACTCAACGAATCTGGAAATTACGTTCATTAGTTACCATACAAAACTTTCAGACAATGTCGGCCAGAATAGTGTCAATTTTATGAAAATGTGTATGCCAATTCGGGAGTTCGGGCGGTTTTTTCGTTATGCCGTCATAATTACTGTCAGAGGTTGCAATTGTCTGTATTTTTTCACCCCAAGCCCGCTGATTTTCGATATCGATGTATATCGGAGTATCGCCTGCGATCTCGTGAAAGCAGGGCAGGTCCGAACAGATAACCGGAACCTGCATTTGAAGCGCTTCTACCAAAGGGTACCCAAACCCTTCGGCCAACGAGGGGAACAGCAACGCCCTTGCGCCCTTCATTAATGTTCCGAGGTGCCTGTCAGACATCCGGTTATGTTCAAACACGGTTTTTCCCATGAAAGAGGCTGTGTCGAGTGTGTCGAAAACATCTTCGTTCAACCAGCCGCGCCGACCAACAATGTGAAGGTGGGGAATTTCGTCTTCCGGTAGGGTGTCATGAAACTTGGTCCAAATATCTAGCAGCAGCTGGTGGTTTTTTCGCGGTTCGATGGTGCTTAAGCAAACGAAATACGGCTTGGCGGCGGGGAGAGGCTCGTTGATGATCGGAAGCGGGTCCGTCCCCAGCAAAACAACGCGCCCATCGACAGAGGTCCTCCATTCCTCGAACCAGTGTTGCATACGCCTTTCGGTATCGCTTGAATTATAGATGAAGAAGTCCGCATGTTGGGTCAGTGCCTGCATCCGGATACCGAACTTTTCTGTGGTTTTTGGAACCGTAAACTGTGGGAAATCAATGGGGATCAGATCGTGGATCATAGCAGCGATCTTGCCCGCGCCACTTCGCCTGAGTTTCGGCCATAGGCTCGGCTGCAACCTTTCGTGCCCGACGTTTAGGTAAATAAATCCGGTAGGGGCGTGGGTTTTCAGGCCGCGCTCAAGAAACGGCCAAGAAACGGCCAGACGTCGAACAGTATTTCTTATCGGGGCGGCTGTGCGGTACTTTCGGCGACCAATCAGTGCCGCAACTCCGGGTTTGTCCCAAGGGCCATTTTGCTGAATTAGCGTGTAAAGCTCCTGCATCGATCGTCGGTTCAGCAGGGCGGATTGAGCGTTGAAACGAACGAGGAAAAGTACAGGGTTCGGAGATTTTAGGAAATGCTCCAGATAGGCTCGTTCGACGCGATCGATTCCGGTTAAGAACCCTCGACTAGCGCCAGATATCGTACGTGAAATATCAAAAACAACAGTAGGTGTGCTGCCCTTTTGCGCCATAACCAACCTATAGTTTGGCAACTGTTTGCTTGAGGAAATCTCCGAGCTCTTCTTTCAACTCTTCGCGTTCAAGCGCAAACGCAACCGTAGCTTTTAGATATCCGGCTTTTGACCCACAATCATACCGCTGTCCCTCAAAGGAGTATCCGTAAACCTTGCCACCATCGCGTGCTTCTTGTGCAATCGCATCGGTTAGCTGAATTTCGTCACCGCTGCCTTGTTTCAGGTCTCGGAGGCGGTTCATTATCTTTGGTTCCAGAATATAACGCCCGATTGCAGCGCATCGGGATGGCGCGGCTTCCAACGTTGGCTTTTCGGCCATGTTATCGACGGTCAACAGTTGCCCTTTGGTTTCTGTGACCGAAAGGATGCCGTAGGATGATACCTCCTCGGGCTTAACTTCCATCGCGGCTACCATATTTCCGCCTGTCTCGGCGTATTGTTCCACCATTTGTTGTAAGCAGGGTTTTTCCGATGAAATCACATCGTCGGGCAACAGAACGGCGAAGGGCTCGTTCGAAATTAACCTACGCGCGCACCACACCGCGTGGCCGAGCCCTAGTGCTTCGCGTTGGCGGATATAGGCGATTGCGCCGCTGTCCATGTCCGTTGCGCGCAACTCTTTTAGAAGATCGATCTTACCCTTCTTGCGAAGTGTCTTTTCCAACTCAGGCGCACCGTCGAAATAATCTTCGAGTGCGCCTTTACCTTTTGCAGTAACGAAGATGAATTCTTTGATGCCTGCCGCGCGCGCTTCGTCAATCGCGTATTGGATTAACGGGCGATCAACTAGCGTCATGATTTCTTTAGGAATGGATTTTGTAGCCGGCAAAAATCGAGTGCCGAGGCCGGCGACAGGAAAAATAGCTTTGGTAACTTTACGTCTCACGGTGAATATCGTCCGATGTTAGTACATTATTAATTGTAGTTAATTGGTGCGCTGAACTAAAGCTACTATAAAAAATTCAGATTACGTTAAAGGCGCCCAGCCTATTGTCTAATAGTTAGAGTTCATCATTATCTTGTCTATCTGATAAAGCATTGAAATGCGGTCTGTTTCCCGTGCAAACCGTTTATGATAGCCGGTGAATTGTACTAACGGTTGGCTGCGTACTGATTTTCCGATCACACCGCCGCGATGAAGCCAGTAACCGTCTTTGAAGCTCACTTGAAAATATCGCAGTGATGGCAACAGTTGAATAACGCTTACACATTTACCCTCGTTAACAAGTTTATTAACGGTCTTGCGCATCCATTCGGTATCGCGTGGTCCAACGCAAAGGAGTATATGTTCGGAGCCAGACACCTCATAGCGTAGAAAGTCGGAACGAAGGGGATTTAGGCGGGTTCCCGAACGCTCTCGCTGTAAACCTGCAGACATCCCATCGCCTAGAGACTCCATTATCGGGGTGACGTTTCGACGCCTGAGTTTGTGTTCCTCCACCAAA
>JAGLUD010000197.1 GCA_023134935.1 Paracoccaceae bacterium
TAATGGTGCACCCGACACGATTCGAACGTGTGACCCCCTGATTCGTAGTCAGGTACTCTATCCAGCTGAGCTACGGGTGCATTGGGGGCGGTTTAGCGTTGCTCGCCCACCTTTGCAAGAGGCAAAACGCGCTAATTTCAGCAATTATTTTGCACCGTCCGGCAGGAAGATCCGAAACGATGTGCCAGCCTCCGAAGTCTCGATCAATTCCAGTTTTCCGCCGTGTCCGCGCACCAGTTCCGCCGCAATCGCCAGCCCTAGTCCGGTGCCGCCCCGACGCGCCCCGCCTTGGAACGGCTGGAACAAAAACTCCCGTGCTTTATCCGGTAATCCGGGGCCAGTATCACGCACGATAATATCGACACCACCCTCCCGTTGATCTGCCGAGATGCTGACAATCCCCAACTTCCCAGTCCCCTCAATCGCCTGTCGCGCATTGCGGATAAGATTGGTTAACACCCTGAACATCTGCTCGGGGTCCGCCGAAATCTGCACATCATGCGCCACGGTCGAGATCAGCTGAACCTTCTCGGTTTCCCGCAGCGCATCGTTTTCGATCACATCGTCAACAATCGCCTTCAACCCCACCGAATTAATCTCCGGCTCCGGCTCGTCCGCCTTGCCAAAGGTTAACGTCCGTTCACAAAGGTTAATGCCCCGTGAGAGCGAGTTCAGCAGCTTCGGTGCCATCTTCTGTACCTTGGGATCGTCGCTCATCTCCAGCCGGTCCGCCAATATTTGCGTCGTCGTCAGAATGTTTCGCAAATCGTGGCTAACCTTGGAAACCGCGCCACCCAATGATGCCAGCCGCTCCTTCTGGCGCAAGGACGCAATCAACTGCAACTGCATATCATGCAGCGCCGTCTCTGCCTCGCGCAATTCAGAAATCGAGGCATCGGGCTTGATGACATTATTCGCATCCTCAGGGTTATTCCGAAACCGCGTCATCGACGAAATCACCTTGGTTATTGGCCGCGTGATCAACGCCTGAAGTGATAAAAACAGCAACCCACCGGTAACCAGTGACACCACAAGCGACAAGAAAAACACGTTGCGACTGTACTCAAGCATCGCCGCTTTTACGGGTGCCTCGTTCATCACAATCTCGATTTGGATACCGGCGTCCTTTACCGGCTGTCCGATAATTCGGATCACATTCCCAGACTTCCCGAAGGCACAAATCAACGAGTCTTTAATCGGCCCAAAGAAACCCGGATCACGCAGATCAAACGTCTGGCTAATCGGCTTTGACATCGGCATCGCAAGAACCAGCTCGCGGACCGCATCACGGCGCAGAACGATGTTCAGCACCTCGGCGTTTTTCAACAACTCATCGGCCAATTCCGGCGCGACCATATCGTCTGGTGTTGCAAGCAACGCCAAGGATGCCAATTGCGCCAGCTCCAATCGGTCCTGCAAATACCCCAGCCGGAAGTTTGATACCGAGGGCACAAACAACAGCACCTCCGCCACCATCACGAACAGGAAGCTGAGCAGTAGGAACCGACCTGATAAGGTTTTGAAAAACATCTACATCCCGATTACTGATTAATTACCGCGAACTCTATGCATAAGTTCCCGCGCTCACAAGTTAACAGGCGACACCTAGCCCTACAAAAACCGTTGCACAAATCGCACAATCCGTTTCACCCGCGTGCTTTCAAACAGACGCGGCATATAATACTGCCCTGCCACCCGTTTGTTGATCTCGCCCAGAGTCGGATATGGCGCCACCATCGCCGCCACCGCCCCGATTTTCAGACCGTTCGCAATCACCAAGGCCCACGTCTGGATTAACTCACCAGCCTGCGTGCCAACAATCGACGCGCCAATCGGTTTGCCCTTCAGCACCATCACCTTGATCAAACCTTTGGTATTACGTTCGGCTCGCGCACGGTCATTCTCGGCATATTCAAACCGCAACACTTCGACCTTATCGCCATGCGCTTCCACCGCTTGCGCTTCGCTCATGCCTACGTGCGCGATCTCAGGGTCCGTATACGTGGCCCACGGAATGTGCTTATCAGTCGCCTTCGCGGGCAATCCAAACAGCGCCGAGCGGATAATCACCCCCGCATGATACCCCGCAACATGCGTAAACTTCAGCCCACCGGCAACATCGCCAATCGCATACACCCGTTTGTTCTTCGTCTTCAGCCCTGCATCCACAACGATTCCGTGCCGATTGCTTTCAACACCCGCTTTATCAATATCCAGCTTCTCGATATTGGGCTTGCGGCCAACAGCCATCAGGATATGGCTGCCATTATACTCGGTGCCGTCCTTCGTATGCACGGTAACTCCCGCACCTCCGACAATCTCGGAAACCATCGCGCCTTCAACAATTTCGACCCCCTCAGAACGCAGGTTCTCCAGCGCTATCGCCGCCATTTCAGGGTCTTCATGCCCCAACACTTTCATCCCTTCCAGCACCGTCACCTTGGAACCAAGCCGCACGTGCGCTTGCGCCATTTCCATTCCGATCGGTCCGCCACCAATAATCAACAGATGCTCAGGGCGTTCACGCAGTTCGAACAGGTTTTCGTTGGTCAGGTAGTCCACCGTATCCAACCCCGGAATCGGCGGTACCATCGGCGACGACCCAGTAGAAATCACAAACCGACGGGCCGTGATAATCGTATCCCCCGCCTGCACTTCCGTAGGCGATATAAACCGCCCGTACTCAGAGATGACCTTGACGCCCAGCTCCTCGAACCGCTCGACAGAATCGTGAGGCTCGATGCCTTTGATAACGCTAGAAACATGTTCCATCGCGGCCGCGTAATCCACGACAGGCTCCACCGGAGCCACCCCGTAAGGCGCCCCCGTAGTCATCGCATGCGCATGTTTCCCCGCTGCAATCAGCGCCTTGGAGGGTACACAACCATAGTTCAGGCAGTCGCCACCCATCTTGTGACCCTCAAGCAGCACCACACTGGCACCCATTTGCACAGCCCCTGCCGCAACAGACAGCCCGCCAGATCCGGCGCCGATAACACAAATGTCGGTTTTGATACGTTCCATTAAGCTGCCCCTACTTCTTCATTACTTTTAATACGATCGGCAGCGCCGACAGCGCACACAGTGCCAAGATCGGACCAAGTATTATTGGATCAAAGATAATGCCAAGATCGGGCGTCTCGCCGCGTGCGAAAACTTCGCCAAGGCCAGAGCCAACCCACGTGTAAACAACACCACCTGGAATGATTCCAACGAACGTCGTCCACGCGAATGTCCGCAACTTGGTTCCCACCAATGCAGGCACCAGATTCGCCACGAAGAACGGAAAAGCCGGAACCAACCGCATCAGCAGTAAAAAGCTGACCTCGTTTTCATCCAGACCGGTTTTGATTTTACCAACAACACCACCCGCACTGTCCATTTTACGCGAAAGGTAATCACCCAGCCCCATTCGTGCAGCCGTAAAAATCAATACGGCACCAATAGTCGCCGCCGAGATATTATAAAGGGCCCCGGGAAACAGCCCGAACAGGAACCCGCCCGTTAGCGAAATAATCGCCGCCCCCGGCAGCGAAAACGCAACAATCGCGATATAAACGCCGACGAAGCCGATCGAGGCCACGATAAAGTTCGCGTCCCGCCATGCCAGCAGCGCCTCGCGATTATCCCGAAGCGACTCGAAACTAAGATAGTCCTTAAGCGTAAAGAACCCGATAACCGCCACCA
>JAGLUD010000198.1 GCA_023134935.1 Paracoccaceae bacterium
GCCCGTAACGGGTTGGAATTCGTCACCATTTACCTCGGCCCCACGCTGGTTTTCATCGGTTGGTGGTGGTTACTGCGGAAACTGCTGCGCATCGGTCGGACACAACGTATCACCTCCATCGCCGACCTGATCTCGTCACGCTACGGAAAAAGCGCCACGCTTGGAGTGGTCGTCACGCTACTAGCTGTAATAGGGTCGACCCCTTATATCGCGCTGCAATTGCAGTCCATTACCACCAGTTTCTCGGTGTTCTCCCCCACAGACGGCACAGGATTTGCCGACGAGAAGGTGTCCGCCTTCTGGATCGCTGCGGTTCTCGCCGTGTTCACCATCCTGTTCGGAACCAGAAACGTAGACGCGAACGAGCGCCACCACGGCGTCGTCACCGCCATTGCGCTGGAGGCGCTGGTAAAACTCTTCGCCCTGCTCGCCGTTGGTATTTTTGTCGTCTGGGGCATCAGCGACGGCCCTGCCGATATTTTCTCGCGCATGTCGCCCGATATGTTGCAAGCCGACCGCATATTCAGCCCGCGCTGGGTCGCGCTGACGTTCCTGTCCGCCACAGCCATTATTACCCTTCCACGTATGTTTCAGGTCACCATCGTCGAGAATTCGGATGAGCGTCACCTATCCGTCGCCAGTTGGGCCTTCCCGCTGTACTTGTTCTTGATGAGCCTATTCGTACTGCCCATCGCCATCGCGGGGCAATCGATCTTGCCGACAGGCTCCAACCCCGACCTGTTTGTGCTGACCGTCCCCTTAGCCGAGGGGCAAAACGCGCTGGCCCTGTTCGCCTTCCTCGGCGGGTTTTCGTCGGCGACATCCATGGTGATCGTCGCCGCCATCGCGCTTTCAACGATGGTGTCCAACCACATCGTCATGCCGCTTTGGATTAGCTCCGGCAAAGGGCGCATTTCCACCAGTGGTGACGTTCGCAACATTCTGCTGCTCAGTCGCCGCGCCAGCATCGCCGGATTGTTGTTGCTTGGTTATTTCTACTTCCGTCTAACAGGTGGGTCGAACGCGCTGGCATCGATCGGCTTGATCGCGTTCGCTGGCGTCGCCCAAATTCTGCCTAGCCTGATAGGTGGCATTTTCTGGCGCAGCGCCACACGAACGGGCGCGCTGGCGGGGCTAATTGTCGGTTTCGTTATCTGGGCCTACACGCTGTTCCTGCCAAGTTTCGAGGGATCTTTCCTGCTAAGTTCTAGTGTGATCGAAAACGGTCCCTTCGGCCTTGCTTGGCTGCGGCCGCAAGAATTGTTCGGTCTGACAGACTATGACCCACTGGTCCACACGCTGTTCTGGTCCCTCGGCATCAATATCGCCCTATTCGTCGGGCTGTCCCTAGTCGTGACTCCGCGCCAACTTGAACGTATCCAAGGCGCACAATTCGTGGACGTATTTCGCCAGACAGATGGGCGCGGGGCTGGAATTGTCATCCGCCGGTCGGCCACATCCGAAGATCTATTCACCCTCGCGCAGCGCATCTTGGGCACAAACCACGCCCATCGGTTATTCACACAAGCCGCAGGCGAACAAGGCAAACAGGCAGGGTTGCCTGACTCAACAGACAAGTTCATTGAACGATTGGAGCGCGAATTGGCCGGTAGTGTTGGCGCAGCCTCCGCCCACGCGATGGTTTCGCAGGTCGCGGGTGGTGGTACAGTATCCGTTGAAGAATTGATGAAAATCGCTGACGAAACAGCACAAGTGATGGAGTATTCGCAACAACTCGAAGTTCAATCACGCGAGCTGGCAGATTCCGCCCACAAATTGCGCCAAGCAAACGCGCAACTTACGGAACTTGGCGCACAGAAAGATGCCTTCCTATCCCAGATCAGCCACGAGTTGCGAACGCCCATGACCTCCATCAAATCATTTGCGGAAATCCTGCGGGACACCGACGACATATCATCGGAACAGTCCAAACGCTTTGTGGACATTATCAACACTGAAAGCCAACGCCTGACCCGTCTGCTGGATGAAATTCTTGATCTTAGCTTTCTTGAGAGCGGTCGCGTGAATTGGCAACTGGAACCCGTCTCGCTGGACACTGTAGTCGAGCGCGCCCTCACCAGTAGCGAGGGGCTGCGCGCATCGGCAGGTGTGCGCATCACCAAGACGGGTACCGAAGACATAGTGGTTACTGCGGACTTCGACCGTCTGGCGCAAGTATTCATCAACCTTATTTCAAACGCTATCAAGTATGGGCGTGCCGAACACCCCGAGATCAGGATCACCGCTCGCAAGGTTGGCAAGGTCGCGATCATCGGCATCGCTGACAATGGTCCCGGCATACGCCCGGCAGACCGCGAAAAGGTTTTCGAGAAATTCGCACGACTATCCGAAATTACATTGGCTGGCAGCGCGGGCCTCGGCCTGCCCATCAGCCGCGAGATCATGCGAAACCTTAATGGCGACCTAACGGTTGAGATAAATGCCCCAGGTGCCGTTTTCCGCATAAGTCTGCCGCTCGCCTGATCTTCACGCAGTGGTCGAGAACATGTGACCCCATGAAACATAATTCGTCCCTATATAGGGTTGAGAGTATTCACAACCAAAGGACGTAAAATGATCAACCGCCGTAATTTTATCGCCACTTCGACAGCCACCATCGGCCTCGCCGCTTTGGGCGGGCTAAGCGCGAACGCCGCTACCGAGACCTTCGAGATCATGCGCACCGAGGCTGAGTGGAAGGAGTTTTTAACCCCCGCCCAATTCGCCATACTTCGCAAGGAAAAGACCGAGAGGCCGTTTTCCAACAGCTTAAAAGGCGAAAGTAGCAATTTGTTAACCGAAAACCGCGTTGGCACATTCCATTGCGCGGGATGTGACCTGCCCGTTTATAAATCAGAAGCCAAGTTTAAAAGCGGCACCGGCTGGCCGAGTTTCTGGGATACAATTGAAGGAAACGTGCGCTTCAAGGAAGACAACACCCTGTTCTCCAAACGTACCGAGGAGCATTGCCGCCGTTGTGGTGGACATCTTGGTCACGTCTTCAACGACGGCCCCGCACCCACAGGCAAGCGCCACTGCATTAACGGTTTGGCAATGACCTTTAAGGCAGCATAAACGCAATGCCCGCATCTGGTTCAGGTGCGGGCTTTTCTCCACGCGTTTAAGATCACTTGCCCTGTCATTAAATCCAGATGCGCCCCGCCGCCGTTCT
>JAGLUD010000199.1 GCA_023134935.1 Paracoccaceae bacterium
ATTCTTCTGGTCGATTATTCCGACATCAAGAATCTGCGGACAACCTCGATCGAGGCTGAACGTTTCTTGCACGATGGCGGGTTTGACTCGACAAACCGTTACTTCCTGACTGCGGCGAATGCCCGTGGCAAGGTTGTGGTCATCGACACAAAAGAAGGTGAACTGGTCGCGATAACGGAAACCGAAGGCATGGTGCCACACCCCGGACGCGGAGCAAATATCGTTCACCCGACTTATGGTCCGGTTTGGATTACATCGCACCTTGGCGATGATTCACTTGCCTTGATCGGTACGGATCCTGAAGGCCACCCAGATGAAGCTTGGAAAGTTGTCCAACAGCTTTGGGGTCTTGGCGGCGGCTCGCTGTTCGTGAAAACCCACCCGACATCAAACCACTTGTATGTTGATGCGGTGCTAAACCCTGATCCGGAAATCTCTGGTTCGGTTGGTGTCTTCAAAGTCGACGAACTTGGCCAAGAAGAACCTGAACTGACAATCCTGCCGCTTGTTGAATGGGCTGGCATCACCGAAGGGCAGCCTCGTGCGCTTCAAGGTGAGTTCAACAAAGAAGGAACTGAAATCTGGTTCTCGCTTTGGAACGGCAAAGATCAGGAATCGGCTATCGTTGTTGTTGATGACCGGACACTGGAACTTATCAAGGTGATCAAAGACGAACGTCTTATTACACCAACAGGTAAGTTCAACGTCTACAATACACGCGCCGATATTTACTAAATTATCGTAACGTTGATAATTGGGTGGCGACATCAGTCGCCCCCCATCCTGTTTAAACCAGCGAAAGGGATTTAAAATGCGGAACGCTGCAATGATAATCCTGATGGTGTTTTTCCCGATGGTCACAATGGCTGATGAAACAGCACTGTCCCCGGACAGAAAATGGCTGGCTGATCTGACCTACCAACCATACAAGCTGACAATCTTCTCAACCGCCGATCAGACAATCGTTAAGGTGTTCGATATTGTGGGAAAAGAAGGATCTCCATCGCGGATCGAGGGTGTCTATGTAGACCCCACGCGGGACAATTTCATCATCACTTTGCTAGATGTGCCAGAATACTGGCTGATCGCAACAGACCCAAACGCCCCTCCAGTTTACGAGGGGTTCGTTCACAGCAACGAAAAAGGTATGAAGGAAGCGTTAGCATCCTCCGAAGGTCTTTTCGCACGCCGCCGCATCGAAATATCCGAACCGATCGGCGATTTGAAGTTTTCCCATGACCACCGGACTATGACCGGAAGAGTGGGCGCAGAAACCTACGAAGTTATTATTAACCTGAACGTAAACCGCGAAGTCGGGTTCGTCGGCGGGTAAAGCTTGTCGTCAAACCATGCTTCAGTACCAAATTAAACGGTGCGACGTTTTCCGTTACTCACCGGTCCATAACGGCCCTTGGGAAACCCAATAACACCATCAAGTCTCTTTTACCTATTGAAAAATTGGTAGCGAGAGAGGAACTTGAACCCCCGACACGCGGATTATGATAGTAACGTTGGAGGTGATTTATTAAATATTATCAATAGTCTAACTGCTACATAAAAAAGCGTGCAACTTTTGTGCAATACAACTTTGATAAAAACATTCGTTTAAACGAAATATGTGCTCAAAATATTGCTGCAAAAAGCTTTAAGCCCTCAGCCTCTCTCAAGTATAATTACAAAGTGCGTTTCAGGTATGTCGCGGGCGTAGGTCTCAAAACTTATGTTCAATACTCAGCGACAACCCTGAGATCGTTGTTTCCCCGATAACTTCTTTCTGTGCCGTTATTTCGAAGTTGGTCATTTCGTCTAACGAGGTCGCGCTCAAACCAACCAATAAACCGCCGCCACATGCACTTGTCTTGGCGGTTTCTGTACGGGCGTACTCACACCCAATACTTGGGACAATCTTCAATATAGATGTCGAGAAGCGTTCCAGATTAGTTTCTAGCGGAATTCGAAACTCCGGTTCAAAAGACACCTTACCCAGACTGACATATCCAGCATCCAAGGATACCTCTGCCGTGGCATCAAATGCCGATGCGTCCAGGTGTACTAATCCGATATTAGTCAATCCATAAGAGAATGAGAGTGATGGCCATAGTTCAAAAGCTGAGTATTCAAGAACACCACTGATCGCCCCACCTACCATAAAGGTCTTAGTTAAATACGCGCCTGAAATGTTCATTACATCGTCGCTAATATCCAAGTTATTGCGGCCTATGCCTGCAGATACATAACCTTCAAGATATGCACTCTTTTCAATCTGTCGAACACCATAAGCCCCTACGGATACACCGTAAGAGAAATGCTCGCCGATCAAACTATTGGATATTTTCGACTGGCTTGCATTCATATTAACAAAATAACCGACCAGACCTTTTCCCGGATTCAGACGTTCCCATGCGACACGCGTATTCAGCGCCCCTGTCACAGTTCCGGTGCTTTCGCGAACCATGTCAAACCGACCAAAAACCAAACGGTCGAATTCCCCCGACGAAGCGCCTGTCGCCCCGTAGAAATCCCCAACGACCGACAACCGGCCATTGATGTAGTCCACGGCCCCGTCAACATCAAAGGCTTCGCTATTACGGGTAGCCAGTTCTGTACAATACACTTCCTCGTCGTCTTCCGAGGTCCACTGGAATTCATCATCAACCGCAGCAAGACATTCATCGGCACTTCTTGTTGCAAGAATGAAACGTTCCCTTGCATCACCGACAGCAGATTCATTTACTCGCAATGCCACGCGAAGGCCCGTTAAAGCCTGCGATGTAATAATCTCTGTTACCGCATCACGGTTTATATCAAAGGCTTCATCAGGAGTGTCCGTCAGATTTCTTACCGAAACGGTCAATACTTGCGTTGATGCAAGGCCACTTTCGTTATCGGTTGCCACAACGGTAACGAGATAGTCGTTATCGGTCCCTATATCTTCCGGGACCTCAAAGTCAGGCGCAGCAATGAACGTTAGTACACCATCCGCATCGATCTCGAATTTTCCAGCGTCAGCCCCACTTTCAAGCGACCAAGTCACGGTGCTATCAGTAGTGAAAGTCGTGACTGCAGTCTGGTTTTCATCAACCGATACCTGCCCGTTCGCATCGCCTGCATTGCCACTTGGTCCTGTGATAGCCGGTCCGGCTTCGACCACATCGTCAACCGTGACGGTAATGGTTTGAATAGATATATTTTCATCAACATCAGTTGCTGCAATAATCACAATGTAGGTATTATTCGCTCCGTTGTCCGTCGGGATTTCGAAATCAGGTTCTGTAAGGAACGTAACCTCACCAAGTTCGTTAATTGCAAATTTTGCACCATCATCACCGCCACTGATCGACCATACAACTGCCTTATCCGCAGTAAGCGTAGTGACAGAACCTTGGTTTTCGTTAACAGAAATAGCCGAAGCGGAATCGCCTGCATTGCCACTTGGCCCTGTGATAGCCGGTCCGGCTTCGACCACATCGTCAACTGTAACGGTAATAGTCTGCTTGGATTGGTTTCCGGCCACGTCTGTTGCCCAAACAATCACGACATACGTATTGTCGGTTCCGGTATCTTTAGGGATCTCATAGTTAGGCGCCTCGATAAACGTAAGCACACCTCCAGCATCGATGTTGAACTTTCCTTCGTCGTCCCCACCACTAATCGACCATGAGACAGCTTCGTCTGCCACCATCGCTGTTACTGATCTCTGGTTCTCGTTCACCGAGACAGCCGAACTCGCGTCGCCGGCATTGCCGCTGGGACCCGTTATCACAGGCGGTATCGTCTCTAGAAAGATTACACTAGTTGTTTGGGTTAAATTCGCGCCATCAAGCTCGCCAGTAATTGAAACTGTTCCAACAGAGTTGGAGGAGGTAAGTGTGGCCGTATAACTGCCATCATTATTATCTGTCACGACACCAATAGATCCAGCTGTTGTGAAAAGTGTCACAACCCCACCTGACGACGTTATATCTGAGCCTACGCCATCTTTAAGCTGCACAGTAATAATCGAAGTAGAACTGCCATCCCCGAGTATTTCCGACAGTGACGCCGTGATTGAAGTTGTTACCAGAGATACTCCACCAAAAAAGCTGACATTTTCCGTGTCTGTGATATCAACAGTATTAAGAGTCGCCGATATTGTTGCAGCTTCTGCGGCATTGCTCGACGTTAAAGTGGCCGAGTAGGTGCCGTCGTCGTTATCTGTAGTTGCGCTTATTGTTCCCTTGGTAGTGCTTATAACCACGGTATCCCCACCGCTGGTTAGATTGTCTCCAAGCGCGTCTTTTAACTGGACCGTGAGAACCGAAGTGGAAACACCATCAGCGGCGATACTTAAAGTAGATGCAGAAATCACCGATGTCAGCGGCGATGCTGAACCGACAATTACGAGCTCGTTATTGGTTGCGTCCCCTAAAATATAGCCAGCGTCATTCTCGATTACGGCATCAACTTCGTATACTCCGGCCGCCAATGGAGATTCTGGTGGAATGGCTAAAGACCAAGTGCCCGCGCCAATACTTAAACCGTTCGATGTCGTATAAACCATACCGTTTACAGTTACCGTCAACGCCTCACCAACAATAAGCGTTACGGTTCCAGTAATTGTAGGAGACGTTTCTGATGTGGAAATAGTATTTACGGTTACTGGACCGATTGGCGCGTTCGTTGTGGTAACTGCGAGATATGCGTTCAATTCATCAAGTAAACTAACAGTTGCAGCGTTTCCTGATATGTTGGTGCCGTTCGTATAAGTCAAAGTCGAGTTGATCGTTTGAAGGCCATAATTACTGCTACTATCGAGCGTTACAGTCCCACTTGAATAGATGATGGTCTGAACTCCGTTTGCTGGATCTGGAATAAACCCGAAAGCCTGTAATATCTGTGAATCAACATGTCGCCAGTTAAGGGCCCCAGCAATATCAATCGTCTCCCCCGTAGTCAGCCGCATTCGTAGAGTGCCGCTTAAATCATTTCCTTGTGTCCCGCCGAACTGATCTGTGTCCGAAACCTGAATGAAGTACGCTTTATCTACGCCAATTGTATCAAATACGAGAATATTTGTGGCTTTGCCTGCACTACTTCCAACAGTTCCTACAAAACCACCATTAAATGGAACTGAAACTGTTGCAGCATGACTTATTACAGGGAAAAGCAATGAAATCGCGATAATTAGGCGGGCAAAATATACAGGCACTGTAGGCTCCAATATTGCAATGGTTAACATTGCCACGGAAAAATGGCATCGGGCTGCATGGCATAAATAGTTATCAATGCACAAACGTTGTCGTGATTTTATTTGTATTTAATTCAAATACTTCAGTGAAAGATAGCCACCACACGCACTTTGCACAATTCTTCACAAACCCACACAATTTGACACAAATTTTCGCCAAAAGTACGACGCTAGCGATTTACATGCAGAACGATGAGTTGGTGGGTAACGAAAATTAACTAGGGAATTGGAACGATCAATGAAATTATCACTATTGGCAGGCTCTGCTTTAATTTTGTCATCACACGCGGCACTTGCCGGGAATGTAATTATCGAGAATGAATTTGTTCGCGCAGGACTGAACGAATTAACTGGGACACTGGGATCCGGCGGAAATACCAGACCCGGACTACAGTATGATTCCACCGGAATGGGTGACTTCCCAACTGATGGCGAACAAGGAGATTACTTAA
>JAGLUD010000002.1 GCA_023134935.1 Paracoccaceae bacterium
CCGGGGGTGCGAACCTCGATGCTGTCGCCCTCTTCTTTGCCAATCAGGGCGCGGGCGAGGGGAGATTTTAGGTTCAACAAATTAGCTTCGATATCGGCTTCAGGTTCACCAACAATTTGGTAGGTGACCTCTACGTCAGTGTCTTCGTCGACAAGCTCAACAGTCGCACCAAATTTGATTGTGCCAGACATTTTGGATGCGTCGATGACGTCTGCAAGGCTGATAATGCCTTCCAGTTCCTTAACGCGGCCCTCGATGTGGCTTTGTTCTTCACGCGCGGCGTGGTATTCGGCATTCTCGGACAGGTCACCATGCTCGCGTGCTTCGGCGATGGCACGGATAACGGCAGGGCGTCGCTCGGATTTCAGAACTTTCAGTTCCGCATCAAGCTTCTTGAAACCTTTGGTTGTCAAAGGGATCTTTTCCATAATTGTCTCCGGTCCGTGAAGTTTTCATTAATATCCGACCGAACATAGGTTTGTGTTAAGGTTACTTCAAGTAATATCGGTGTTTTACGCGCGGTTAATGTCGTGTCTTGATTGACCTAATAAGCGGGAACGCGGTAGGAATTATGCAACGGATACATGAACCAAAGGATTGTCAGCATGTCGGATATTGAACGCGAGTCTATGGATTACGACGTTGTTATTGTGGGCGCGGGGCCATCGGGCTTGTCGGCTGCGATCCGACTGAAACAGCTTGATGCTGATTTGAATGTTGTGGTGCTTGAAAAGGGTTCCGAAGTCGGGGCGCATATCCTTTCTGGCGCGGTTCTAGACCCGATCGGTCTGGACGCTTTGATGCCGGATTGGAAAGAGCGCGGCGCGCCGATCAAGACCAAAGTTACCGAAGACCGTTTCTTGATGCTGGGGCAGAGTGGCTCCATCCGTATCCCGAATTTCCCGATGCCGCCGTTGATGAACAACCACGGCAATTACATCGTTTCGATGGCGAATGTTTGCCGCTGGATGGCAGAACAGGCCGAAGAGATGGGTGTTGAAATTTTCCCTGGCATGGCGTGTTCTGAGCTGGTTTACGGAGACAATGGCGAAGTTAAGGGGGTTGTTGCTGGCGAGTTTGGCAAAAACCCCGACGGCACCGAAGGGCCAAGCTATGAACCGGGGATGGAGCTTTACGGGAAGTACGTGTTCCTATCCGAAGGGGTGCGTGGCAGCCTTTCTAAGCAGGTAATTGCGAAGTACGATTTACAAGCTGGTTCCGATGTTCAGAAATACGGTCTGGGCATGAAGGAAATCTGGGAAATCAAGCCGGAGAACCACAAGGAAGGCCAAGTGACCCACACGATGGGCTGGCCTCTGGGTGGCAATGCTGGCGGTGGGTCGTTCGTTTATCACCTCGAAAACAATCAGGTTTACGTCGGGTTTGTTGTCCATTTGAATTACAAGAACCCGCACCTGTTCCCTTACATGGAATTCCAGCGCTTCAAGCATCATCCGGCGATTGCTGACATGTTGGAGGGCGGCAAACGGGTCGCTTACGGCGCACGTGCGATCACCGAAGGTGGTTGGCAGTCGATCCCGAAACTGGCGTTCCCGGGTGGGGCGCTGCTGGGATGTTCGGCGGGTTTCATGAACGTGCCGCGGA
>JAGLUD010000020.1 GCA_023134935.1 Paracoccaceae bacterium
TTCGGCGTTGGGCCGGACCGCGTGATTGATGTGCAATCGCTGGCGGGGGATTCCGTCGATAACATCCCCGGTGCGCCGGGAATCGGCGTCAAGATTGCAGCGTTGCTGATTGGTGAATACGGCGACCTTGATAATCTGCTGGCCCATGCCGAGGAAATCAAACAGCCCAAACGCCGCCAAACGTTGATAGAGAAAGCCGATCAAATTCGGATGTCTCGCGAATTGGTGACGTTGAAAACGGACACTCCCGTCGTTGAGAGCATCGATGAATTCGAAGTGCGTGAACCAGTGCCAGAGGATCTTCTGGCGTTCATCGCCTCGATGGAGTTTCGCACGCTGACAACACGGATGGCCGCAAAGCTGGGAGTTGAGGCACCGGAAATCGCGGAACCTGCGAAGGCCGAATCTAGTGCAAGTGTTGATACTGCCACGATCACCGCACCGATTGATCATTCCAAATACGAAGTCGTTCGCGACTCGGCGGCACTGCAATTGTGGATTGATGCGGCCTATGCCCGAGGTTGGGTTGCCGTGGACACAGAGACCACTGGTCTGAACGAAATGATCGTTGATCTGGTAGGGGTTTGTTTGTCGGTCGAGGTTGGCTCGGCCTGTTATATTCCGCTGGCACATGTGAAGGGCGTGGATGACCTGTTTGGTGGCGCTGATCTGGCGGACGGGCAGATGAATAAAGCGTTGGCGCTGGCGATGTTAAAGCCGATGCTAGAGGATCCCTCGATCCTGAAAATCGGGCAGAATATGAAATATGACGCCAAGATTTTGGCGCGCAACGACATCACGATTGCCCCGATTGATGACACTATGCTGCTGTCCTACGCGTTGAACGGCGGGCTGCATCGGCACGGGATGGATGCACTATCTGAACGCTATCTGAACCATACTCCGATTCCGATCAAGACGTTGCTTGGCACAGGGAAATCCGCGATTACGTTTGATAAAGTGCCAATCGACGACGCGGCACCATATGCCGCCGAAGATGCGGACGTGACGCTGCGGCTGTGGAAACTGCTGAAACCTCGGTTGGCGGTGGACGGGTTGACCACTGTTTACGAGACGATGGAGCGCCCGCTGATTCCTGTTCTGGCGAAAATGGAAATGACAGGAATCAAGGTTGATCGTGATCACTTGTCCCGCATGTCCAACAACTTCGCACAGAAAATGGCAGGGCTTGAGGACGAAATTTACGGATTGGCTGGTGGCAAGTTTAACGTCGCTTCCCCTAAGCAGCTTGGTGAAATTCTGTTTGATCAGATGGGAATTGAGGGCGGCAAGAAAGGTAAAACTGGTGCCTACGCAACCGGTGCTGATATTCTTGAGGATTTGGCGGCCGAGGGGCATGACCTACCCGCGCGCGTGCTGGACTGGCGGCAGATGGCCAAGCTGAAAAGTACTTATACGGACGCTTTGCAGGGGCATATCAACCCCGACACGGGGCGGGTGCATACGTCTTATGTAATATCGGGCGCAACGACGGGGCGGTTGGCCTCCACCGATCCGAATTTGCAGAACATTCCAGTCAGAACCGAGGAGGGCCGCCGCATTCGCGAGGCTTTTGTGGCGGATGAAGGCAACGTGCTGGTGTCGCTGGATTACAGCCAGATCGAGTTGCGAATTTTGGCACATATCGCTAAGATCGATAGTCTGAAGCAGGCTTTTTTTGATGGGAAAGACATCCACGCCATGACTGCATCCGAAATGTTCGGTGTGCCGATCGAGGGGATGGACCCGTCGATCCGCCGCCAAGCCAAGGCGATTAATTTCGGGGTTATCTATGGTATCTCCGGTTTCGGGCTGGCACGGAACCTGCGTATTCCTCGGGCTGATGCGCAAAAGTTTATCGATACGTATTTCGAGCGCTTCCCGGGTATTCGTGCCTATATGGACGACACCGTGGCCTTCGCGAAAGCGAATAACTATGTCGAAACACTATTTGGGAGGCGGATTCATACACCCGAAATCAGCGCAAAAGGGCCACACGCCGGGTTTGCCAAACGCGCGGCCATTAACGCGCCGATTCAGGGAACTGCCGCCGATGTTATCCGCCGCGCGATGGTCCGTGTGCCGGATGCGATTGCACATCTGCCTGCGAAAATGCTGCTGCAAGTCCACGATGAATTGATTTTCGAGGTCGCCAAAGATGCGGTTGAGGAAACTACAGCGATCGTGAAAGACGTCATGGAACAGGCCAGCTTGCCTGCAATAAAACTTGATGTTCCACTTGTGGTTGATGCGGGTCAGGGTGCAAACTGGGCTGAGGCGCACTAAAGCGGCGATTCTACGCCACCCGCATTTGTGGTCGCGCCTTGGTTTTGTTAAAAGGTTATTATGTTTATGACTATGTTTCGCAGCGGTGGACTATTGGTTTTGCTGTCATTCTTGGCGGCATGTGCGAGCGGGCCAAAGCCCGCTGATCACATTAACGACCCGTTTGAAGAAACCAACCGCCAAATACATGAATTCAACAAAGCAATGGATGCTATCGCACTGGCCCCCGCTGCTGCGGCTTACGGTGCTGTTATTCCTGAAGACGTGCGCGATGCTGTGGACAACAGTGCAAACAATCTCGCGTTGCCCGGACAGGTCGTTAACCATGTTTTACAGGGCAAAATTGCGGATGCACTGCAAACTACGGCACGGTTTGCGGTGAACTCCACTTTGGGAATTGCGGGGCTTTTC
Organism: Paracoccaceae bacterium; assembly: GCA_023134935.1. GTDB lineage: Bacteria > Pseudomonadota > Alphaproteobacteria > Rhodobacterales > Rhodobacteraceae > NORP23. The sequence goes on from JAGLUD010000020.1 coordinate 2,698, forward strand.
GATCCTGCTTCGGAACTTGGTCTGTTCGAGGTGCCTACTAATTTTGATGAAACACTTCAGGTTTACGGCATGGCCGAAGGCCCGTATCTGGAGCTGCCATTAATCGGTGGCAGCACCGTGCGTGGAACATTGGGCATGGTTGTAGATTTTGCGATCGACCCGTTACGCCAGTATATTCCTTCGCCCGAGCGCGAGTATTTGTTCCTTTTAAAGGGCGTAGATCTGGTTGGAGATCGACTTACCTATTCCGATTTGGTCGATCTATTACTATATGAATCATCAGACAGTTATGCGTCGCAACGAATTGCCTACCTGCAAAACATGCGGCACAACCTTGATACAGAACTGGTTATTGAAGATTTGGAGGACCCCTTTGCGTTCGATTACTAAAACACCCACACTTCCGCGTCGCGCCGTTTTGGCGGGTGCTGGCGGCCTTATGCTAAGCGCAGCATTGCCCACATTCGCCTTCGGTCTAACGGAGGGTGCTGCAATAAGTTTCATCAACACGGTAATGACCGACGTGCATGTAATCATCAACTCCGGCAAGTCCGAAGCACAAATGTTGGCCGATTTCGACGGGTTTTTTAGCAAGCACGCCGAGGTACCCTTAATTGCCAAGACCGCATTAGGTGCGCCTGGCAGGGCGGCGTCCAGCAGCCAGTTGTCAGCTTATATTCGAGCCTTTCAAGGGTATATTTCGCGTAAATACGGACGCCAGTTTAGGGATTTCATAGGTGCGGAGCTGAATGTTATCTCGAGTCGCGATCTGGGTGCCAAAGGTGTGTTGGTGACCAGCAAGGTCGATCTACCAACTAGGCCGGATTACGACATGGATTGGTGGGTTATTGAAATAAATGGCCGTCCAAAAATGTTCGACCTGGTTATCGAAGGTATTTCCATGGTGTCCACTGAACGCACTGAGATTGGCGCAATGTTGGAGTCCTTTGGTGGGGATATCGATAAAATGACCGCTAGGTTGAACGTGACCTAAAGGTTACCCCCAATCCTCGGGGATATCGTAATAGACCGCTAGGCACCCCAGACGCGACGGTAGCTTGGGAAACTTGTCATCCGCGACGCGTTCACCCAGACCACCATTGCTGATAGACAGCGCAAGGTTGGAAATGACCGAGTCTTCCAACCCTTTTTCGGTGTTGTCCCGCACCAGCTTTTTCTCGAGCGCCTGACAGGGACCGTCGACTTCTTCGTAAACTTGCGGAAACATATAGCCGCCAGCGAGAACCAGAATTAGAAGTATTAGAAACTTCATTACACCCACCCTTGTAGTTCGTTTTCGATGATGCCTAGAAGGGCGGCGATGTGATCGTCCCGATCGTTGAGGCAAGGAATATAGGTGAAGGTTTCGCCACCCGCTTCTTCAAAGCTCTCGAAGATCTCTTCGTTAATCTCTTCCAGCGTCTCTACGCAATCGGCGGAAAATGCAGGTGCAATTATGGCAATATTTTTCTTACCAGCTTCAGCCAGTCGCGCGACTTCTTCGGCGGTGGCAGGGCCGACCCATTTTGTCGGACCGAATTTGGATTGGAAGGCGGTGATGATGTGGCCATCGTCCCAACCTAATGCTTCGGCCAGCAAGCGCGTGGATTTCTGGCATTGGCAATAGTAGGGGTCACCTTCCAAAAGATATCGTTCAGGCACGCCGTGATAGGACACGACCAGATGGTCTGGCTTGGTATCCAACTTGGCGTAAGCCTCACGGACCGAGGATGCCAAAGCTTGGATATATGCGGGATTATCAAAGTACGCGGGGACCGTCCGAATGGAGGGTTGCCACTTCATTTGCATCAACGTGCGGAATGCGTGGTCGTTCGCGGTTGCAGTCGTCGGGGCAGCGTATTGCGGATATAGCGGGAAGAAAACGATCTTTTCGCAACCCTGTTCTTTCAGATTACGGATGGCGGCATCGGTTGAAGGATTTCCGTAACGCATACAGAAATCGATAACGATACCATCGCCATATTTCGCCGTTAACGCCGCATCAATCTTTTCAGTCTGAGCGCGGGTTATGGTTAACAAAGGGCTCTCGTCCAGTTCGTTATTCCAGATACTGCGGTAAGCCTCGCCAGATTTGGAGGGGCGCAGTGTCAAAATAATCGTCTGCAAAATCGGTTGCCATTTCCATGACGGGGCGTCGATCACACGTTTGTCGGACAAAAATTCGTTTAAATACCGACGCATAGACCAATAATCCGTGCCATCCGGCGTGCCGAGGTTGACCAGAAGCACCCCAACTTTAGAGCGCGCAATTTGGCGGTGGTCACTTGGGGCGTGTGCAAGGCGGTTAACTAAATCAGACATCTGCATCCTCGGGTTGTAAGCGTGTTGCGGGTATATACCCTTCAAACGTGATGTTGTCAGCAAGGCGGCGCGCTTTTATTTCTTGTTCGGGGCTGCGGACAGTCCAACACATTATCGGCACGCCGCGCGCTTTTAGTGCTGCCACAGGGGCTGCGCCTAACAGACGGTGATCTTGGGAAACGAAACTACTTCCAGTACTTTCAAAATCCGGCACCTCGTTAAGCTCTTCAGCGCGGGTTCGGCTTAGCAATTTAAACTGCTGGCTGTAATCACCCGTAGTAATTCCGCGTGGAACATTCGGCGCTATTTGCGAAAGTAGCATGACAGAATGTGGGTTGAAGGACATCACAACTGCATCGCCAGTATAGGTCTTCAACACTTCAGCCACCCGGCGTTCAAGTGGGCCGACGTCTGGGCCGACCGCGCCATCCTGATCCTTTAGTTCGATCACCAAAAGCGCTCGACCGTTAACCAACTTTAAAACGTCCGAAAGCGTAGGGATCATTTCATCGCAGGAGTTTAGCTTAACGTCGCTTAACTCTGCCGCGGTTTTCATCCGTATTGGACCAGATTCTTTAGTCAACCGATCAAGCGTGTAGTCG
>JAGLUD010000200.1 GCA_023134935.1 Paracoccaceae bacterium
CGGCGATCACTTCGACCGACTTAGGACCAGCGTCGAGGATCATTGCATCGTCCGGACATCCGTCCAGATCAGTCGTGATATTCTTGGCGTTTGGCGCGAAGTCAAAAGCACAAACCACGTCCACTGGCAGGATGATCTTGCAACCGGACTTGGCGGCCAGCTCGCGAATTTCATGCACCGTGGGCACCTGATCCTCTTCGCAAAGCGAGTTACCAATCGGATGGCCATCAGCCAGCATGAACGTATTCGCCATGCCACCGCCAACAACAACCGCATCAACCTTGCCAACAAGGTTCTTCAGAACCGCGATTTTCGATGAAACCTTTGCACCACCGACCACGGCAACAGCCGGACGCTTCGGATCTTCCAAAGCTGCGGTAAGTGCCGAGATTTCCTCGGCCATCAAGGGGCCGGCAAAGGCAGGAAGCAACGTAGTGATGGCCGCCGTCGAAGCATGCGCACGGTGCGCTGCCGAGAAGGCGTCATTCACATACACATCGCCAAGCTTGGCTAATTCAGCAGCAAAACCTGCGTCATTCGCTTCTTCGCCGGGATAGAACCGAACGTTTTCGCAAAGCATAAGTTCGCCGTTTGCCAAAGCATTGGACGCAGCAACCGCCGCATCGCCTGTGCAATCATCCGCAAAAGAAACCGATTGGCCAAGGGCCTCGGCTAGTGCCGGAACGATTGGCGCGATGGTGAAATCCATGTTCCGCTCGCCTTTTGGACGACCGAAGTGGGAAAGCACCGTAATTCGTGCACCAGCTTCCAGAAGTGGTTTGATGCCCGCCGCAAACCGCTCGATGCGGGTGCCGTCAGATACCTTGCCATCCTGAACCGGTGCGTTCAGATCGGCGCGGACAACTAAACGTTGTCCGGCCACATCTGAAGCAGAAATGATTTTCAAATCACTCACAGGAAAGCACCCATTGCTACGGCTGTGTCTGCCATACGGTTAGAGAAGCCCCACTCGTTGTCGTACCAAGTCAGGATGCGGCAAGAAGTGCCTGCCATAACTTTGGTCTGATCCATATGGAAAATCGAAGAACGAGGATCGTGGTTAAAGTCGATCGAAACATTCGGCAGATCGGTATATTCAAGAACACCCTTCAACGGGCCAGCATCAGCCGCCGCACGGATTGCTGCGTTGATTTCCTCAACCGTAGTTTCACGTTTCGCAGTGAACTTCAGATCAACAACCGAAACGTTCGGGGTTGGAACGCGGATCGAAACGCCGTCCATTTTGCCAGCCATTTCCGGCAGAACCAGACCAACCGCTTTCGCAGCGCCAGTCGATGTCGGAATCATGGAAAGCGAGGCTGCACGTGCACGATAGAAATCGGTGTGCATCGCATCCAATGTTGGTTGATCACCAGTGTAGGAGTGGATTGTTGTCATAAAGCCGTGATCAATACCGATCGCGTCGTTAAGAACCTTAACAACAGGCGACAGGCAGTTTGTTGTGCACGAAGCGTTGGAAACAACTGTGTCCGCAGCGGACAGAACATTGTGGTTAACACCATAAACGATGGTTTGGTCAGCGCCTGCACCCGGTGCAGAGATCAGCACGCGTTTAGAACCGTTTTCCAGATGCGCAGCAGCGGCTTCGCGCTTGGTGAAGAAGCCTGTGCATTCCAACGCAATGTCAACATCACCCCATGGTAGATTTTTTGGGTCACGCTCGGCGGTAACCGTAATCGGGCCAGTGCCAACGTCGATCGTGTCACCTTCGACTGTAACAGTCGCAGGAAAACGACCGTGAACTGAGTCGAAGCGCAACAGGTGAGCGTTCATCTCAACAGGGCCGAGATCGTTGATCGCAACAACTTCGATGTCTGTACGGCCGGATTCGATAATCCCGCGCAGAACGTTACGGCCGATGCGGCCAAATCCGTTAATACCTACTTTGATTGTCATGGTTCTATTTCCTCTAGTTTTCTAACAGATCACGGGCGGCTTGGGCCGTCGCGTCCGCTGTGATCCCGAATTTTTCATAGAGCTCCCCGGCAGGTGCCGACGCTCCGAAGCCAGTCATACCAATAAATGCAGAATTGTCACCGAGCATCTTGCCCCATCCCTGCTCAATCATCGCTTCAACGCCGACTCTTGGTGCAGAACCAAGGGTTGCTTTGCGATAATCTGCTGGTTGGGCCGCGAAAAGCTCGAAACAAGGAGCCGAAACAACAGCGGCCTTAATGCCTTCATCAGCCAGAATATCCGCCGCATTCATAGCGATCTCAACTTCCGAGCCAGTCGCAATCAATGTCACATCACGCTCGCCATCGGCCTCACGCAGAACGTAAGCGCCTTTGGCTGTCAGGTTTTCTTCGGTATGGTCGGTCCGCAACAAAGGTAGACCCTGACGCGATAGCGCCATAACCGAAGGTGTGCCGTTGTCCATAACAGCAATTTCCCAAGCCTCTGCCGTTTCAACAGCATCCGCTGGGCGGAAAACGTTGATGTTCGGCATTGCACGAAGCGAGGCAACTTGTTCAACAGGCTGATGCGTCGGGCCGTCTTCACCAAGACCAATTGAGTCGTGGGTCATCACGTAAGTCACCGGAACACCCATAAGCGCGGACAACCGGATCGAGCCGCGGCAGTAATCTGCAAACGCAAGGAATGTACCGCCATAAGGGATGAAACCGCCGTGGAGGTACAAACCGTTCATCGCAGCGGCCATGCCATGCTCGCGCACACCGTAATAGATGTAGTCGCCGCCGTAGTTTTCTTTGGTCACCGCACTCATGCCGGAAGTTAGCGTCAGGTTGGAACCTGTAAGGTCTGCAGAACCGCCCACCATGTTCGGAACTGTTGCGTTAACGATTTCAAGTGCCATTTGCGATGCTTTACGCGTCGCAACCTTGGGCTTATCCGCCGACAGTTCGGCTTTGTAAGCAGAAATCGCTGCGGTCAAACCGCCCCGCGAAGTACCGCCCATTGCAGCGAAGAAGTCATCGGACGCGGGGCTTGCTTTTGCCCGGCCTTCCCACGCTTCACGCTCGGCTTTGCCGCGCGCTGCAACAGCATGCCAATCGGCATAAACATCATCAGGAATGGTGAATGGTGCATGTGGCCAACCCAGAACTTCGCGTGCCAGTAGAATTTCGTCATCGCCCAAAGCGGCGCCGTGAACACCTGATGTGCCTTGCTTGTTTGGCGAACCATAACCGATGATCGTTTTACATGCGATCAGTGTCGGACGCGTTTCGTCGGAACGGGCTTCTTCAA
>JAGLUD010000201.1 GCA_023134935.1 Paracoccaceae bacterium
GGATGCTATCCATCATCATATCGGTAGAAAACTCGCGTAGATCTTCCAGCCAAACGCTTTCGGGCTGGTCGATCAGGCTGTCGCCGTATTTTTCTTTCAGCGCTTCGCCAACGGGGATCAGGTAATCCCCGGGGTATAGACCCTCGACGATTTCCGGCTCTTGGCCGTTTGCTTCGCGGTAGCGTTCATAAGCGGAACGCGCCAACACATCAACCTGTGCGCCGCCGTCGTTAATGTAGTATTCACGTGTCACGTCGTAGCCTGCAAATTCAAGTAGACCTGCAAGCGCATCGCCAAATACAGCACCCCGTGTGTGACCTACGTGCAAAGGACCGGTTGGGTTTGTCGAGACAAACTCGACGTTAACCTTGCGGCCTGCCCCCATGTCGGAGCGGCCAAAATCGGTGCCTTTCGTTAAGGCTTCGGTCACTATGCCAAACCACAGGGCTGGATCAAGGCGCAGGTTCAGAAAGCCTGGGCCAGCGACATCGGCTGTCTGAACACGCGGGTCTTCGGCCAATTTGGCGGCCAAGGCCTCCGCGATGTCGCGCGGTTTCATCTTGGCGGGCTTCGCCAAAACCATCGCGGCGTTGGTGGCCATATCGCCGTGCAATGCGTCTCGGGGTGGTTCGACCGCTACGTTCGCGTAGTTCAAGCCGGCGGGCAACCTGCCCTCGGCGACTAGCGTTTCAAGGTTTTCCAGCACAAGTGTTTTGATTTCGGCGAATAGGTTCATAGTCAGCTTCCCAAATAGAATGGGCGCGACATAGCATAGCTAGTCGCGCCCTTCCAGAAGGGATTGCCCGAATGCGTTACGGACAACCCGATGTTTTTGCCTTAGTGGCCCAGAATCTGGCTGAGGAACAGCTGGGTACGTTCGGATTGTGGATTAGTGAAGAACTGTTCCGGTTCATTCTCTTCCACGATCTGCCCTGCATCCATGAAGATCACGCGGTTCGCCACTTTACGGGCAAAGCCCATTTCGTGGGTCACAACGATCATGGTCATGCCTTCTTCGGCCAACTCGATCATTGTATCGAGAACCTCGGAGATCATCTCAGGGTCGAGAGCCGATGTCGGCTCGTCGAACAACATGATCCGTGGCTTCATGCAAAGCGAGCGAGCAATCGCCACACGCTGCTGCTGACCACCGGAAAGCTGACCGGGGTATTTGTCGGCCTGCTCGGGGATCTTAACCTTCTCAAGGAAGTGCATCGCCGTTTCTTCGGCTTCCTTCTTGGGAATGCCGCGAACCCAGATCGGGGCCAGCGTGCAGTTTTCCAAGATAGTCAGGTGCGGGAACAGGTTGAAGTGCTGGAAGCACATGCCAACTTCGGAACGGATTTTGTCGATGTTTTTCAGATCCGAAGACAGCTCGGTTCCGTCAACAACGATTGACCCTTCCTGATGCACCTCTAGGCGGTTGATACAGCGGATCAGGGTAGATTTACCCGAACCAGATGGACCACACACCACGATACGCTCGCCACGATTAACCGTAAGGTTAATGTCTTTGAGCACATGGAATGCACCATACCACTTGTTCATACCAGTGATTTGAATAGCAACCTCGTCAGACACTTGCATGTGTGACCGGTCTACTTCACGTTCGATTTCAGTAACCATTATATTAACTCCTTAAACTTAGTGACCGGTCGCGAGCTTGCGCTCGAGATACATTGAATAACGCGACATGCCGAAGGTGAATATCCAGAACAACACCGCGATGAAAGCATAAATCTCCCATACGATACCGTTCCAGTTCTGATCCGCTGGGATCGCACGGGCCAAACCCATCGGGTCGAGTAGTCCAATGATCGATACCAGTGTCGTGTCTTTGAACAGACCGATGAAGTTACTGACGATGTTCGGGATGGATATTTTCAACGCTTGCGGCATGATAATTAGCCGTGTTGCTTTCCAATAATCCAGACCGAGTGCATCAGCCGCTTCGTATTGCCCTTTTGGCAAAGCAGCCAGACCACCACGTATCACCTCGGCCATGTAGGCCGCAGCAAAGAAGGTAACCATGATAATAACCCGCAGGATAAGATCGAAACTGGTGCCAGGTGGCAAGAAGTAGTTCAACAGAACAGATGCAACAAACAACAAGGTAATCAGCGGCACGCCACGGATAAACTCGATGAAGGAAACGCAGATGGTTTTCACAATGAACAACGGTGACTGGCGACCAAGAGCCAACAGAATACCGATCGGAAGCGACAGGGCTATACCTGAAACACCGATGATGATCGAAAGCATAAAGCCACCCATCTCGTCACTGTCGACACCTTCAATGCCAATCGGCGCGATGCCGTTCAGACCTGAAATTACCGGACCCGATACGAACAACCAATAGATGATTGGCAATAGACCTGCTGCGATTGTAGCACCAAGGTTGCCTATGATTTTCGGCAACATGATCAGCGCAGCGTATCCAATTGCAAAACCGGCAATAGCCGACAGTGGCAACCAGATTGAACCACCCCAAAGCAGCCAGAAGCCCAAGAAAGGATAAACCATCGAGAACAACATAACCTTGCGTGGTACGGCTGTGAACAAGATCGGAGATATCGCTACGAACAACAATATCAGCGCAGCAACAGGACGCCAGTACAGCTCTTTAGGGTAGAAGCCGAACAGAAGCTGTTGCCAGCGTTCACGGATAACCGACCAACAAGCCCCTTCGGTTCCTTCGCCGTAAGTTGCAGCGATACTGTCGCGGCAGCCGTGTAGCGATGTCGCGTTCCAGCTAGATTGGAATATCCAAGGCAAGATGCCGCTAAGGATATAGTAAATCGCCCAGATCGATAGAATCGACATGATGATATTGGGGACGGACGAGAACAGGTTCTCCCTCGCCCACTTAACGATACCTACCTGTGATGAGGGAGGAGGTTTCTCCCCCAGCATTTCGGTGCGGACGTAAGATTGAGTAGTCATGCTTACCGCTCCCTCATTTTGATTGATTCATTGTACCAGTTCATACCGATCGACACAGTGATCGAGATACTCAGATACATCCCCATGAGTAACAACAAGGACTCCATCTCGCGACCGGTCTGGTTCAGCGTAATGCCGCCCAAGGTCGCCGTGATGTCCATGTAGCCAACCACAATGGCCAATGAAGAGTTTTTCGTCAGGTTCAGGTACTGCGAGATCAGCGGCGGAATAATAACGCGCAGAGCTTGCGGCAGGATCACCAGGCTCATGATGCGTTTAGGGCGTAGGCCCAGCGCCGCAGCAGCCTCGGATTGACCTTTGGAAACGGCTTGAATACCTGCACGAACCGCCTCGGCGATAAACGAGCCGGTGTAGAACGACAAAGCAAGCCACAATGCGATAAGCGAGTTACGCATCTGGTAGCCACCTTTGAAGTTGAACCCCTTGAACACAGGGTACTCCAATCCAATCGGTTGCCCCATGATGAAGAACATCAAAATCGCCGGAACGAAGAAAATTCCCGTCTTGATCCAGCCGGTTGGCAGAATTTCACCAGTCGCGGCTTGGCGCTTCTTGGCCCAGCGGCCAAAGAACCAAATTCCGACCAGTGATAGGATAAACGTAGCGAGTACGATCATCGAGCCATCATTGAACAGCGGTTTAGGGAAGTAGATACCACGGTTGGTAACCGCAACAGCGTCGCCGAAAAGCATACTTGATGTTGCATTATCGCCCTTGAAGGAACGTGGAACCGGCAGAGACTCGATGTAGACTGCCATGATCAGAACGATCCACAGTAGAACCGGGATGTTACGGAACATCTCAATGTAGACTGTCATAAGGCGCGAAATAATCCAGTTTTTGGAAAGACGCGCAACACCGGCGGTCACACCAAGAATGGTGGCCAATATGCAACCCATAGCGGCCACTAGCAACGTATTAAGGATACCGACAATCGCGGCGCGCCCGTGGCTGCTGCGTGAATCGTATTCAATTAGCCGTTGGTTGATGTCATAGCTTGATGGTTCTTTAAGGAACCCAAAGCCAAGCTCTTTATCGAGCGCTTCAAGATTGCTGAGTGTGTTGCTAACCAGCCAGGCGCCGACGGCAACCAAGGCGATAAGTGCGATAACCTGAATGGTTATTGAACGGTAGCGAGTATCATAAATCAGCATACTCAGGCGAAATGCCTTTTTCTCTGATGTGTGGTCTGCCATGGACATGGCTCCCCCCTCCTACTGAAAGTCGAGCCGCGAATTATGCGAGGCGGTTTGTCCACCTCTGCCCGCTGGCATCAACTAAAGAAACTGTTGGATAATAAAGATGGGGCGCACCGTGTGGCGCGCCCCAAAAGTGTTGATCAGATCAACGGAACGGAGGCGAGTAAATTAGGCCGCCGTCTGTCCATAGTGCGTTAACACCACGGGATAG
>JAGLUD010000202.1 GCA_023134935.1 Paracoccaceae bacterium
GAACCTTCGGAACCAAGCATACGGTTGATTTCTGGGTTCTTAGTGCCTTTTGCCATTTCGGCAACGTTTGCCTGAGTGATGCCCAGCTCTTCAGCTGTGATCAATGCATTCAGAGTCCAACGGCCAATGTCTGCCCAGTTGTCGTCGCCGTGCGCTACGAGAGGACCAAGAGGCTCTTTCGAAATGATCTCTGGAAGCAGCATGTGGTCGTCTGGGTTTTCAAACGACATACGTGTGCCAGCCAAAGCCGAACGGTCTGTTGTGTAGGAATCACATGCACCAGCTAGATACTGCTGCTGTGCTTCTGCGTTGCCTTCGATAGGCACTGGCTCATAAGTCATTCCGTTTGTGCGGAAGTAGTCAGCCAAGTTCAGCTCAGTAGTTGTACCAGTTTGGATACAAATAGTTGCGCCGTCCATTTCAAGAACAGAGCTCACGCCCAGATCTTTACGAACAATGAAGCCCTGACCGTCGTAGTAGTCTACGCCGAGGAATGTCTGCTTCAGGTCAACGTCACGAGAGAACGTCCATGTTGTGTTACGGGAAAGCAGATCGATTTCGCCCGAAGCCAAAGCTGCAAAACGAGTTTTGGAGCTAAGTGGAACGAATTTAACCGCATCGCCGTCGCCTAGAACTGCGGCTGCAACAGCGCGACAGAAACCAACGTCGAAACCCTGCCAACGACCGTCTGCGTCTGGGAAGGACATGCCGGGGGAACCTGTGGAAACGCCACATGCTAGTTCGCCTTTTGCTTTAACGTCGTCCAGCGTGCCGGCGGATGCCATGCCTGCTGTAAGACCTACGGCTGCAAGTGCGCCGAAAAGTACAGTCTTTTTCATATTTACCTCTTCCTGGTGAATTGCCCGAAATTGTTTCGAGCTTGAACCGATCTTAATGACCGGAACGATTCTATTGCGCAGTCACATATGACCGCAACCCAGACAGTTTGAACAATTCTTAAGCGATTGGTCAAGGGAGTTAGCAAATAAGCACATAGGTCATAAACACTGACGTTTATGGAGGTTTGGCGTGTATTTACTGTTAATAACGGAATCTCGACTATCGTTTTTCGGATCCACACGGGCAAATCCCATCCATCTAGCGCTATACAAACCTGATGTTGTAGGTAACCAGCCACTCGGTGCTTAAGCACCCCTATCCTGTAAGGAAGCCGCATAGACATAGGTCAGTTAATGTGACCCATGTAAAGCCGTAGATTGGATGATGCGTTACATCACGATTCGAAATGTATTTTGGGCTTTCGAAAAAAGTTCTACTAATAATCAAAAACTGTGCAGTTTTATGTCGCGGCGCCAATTTCTGATCTACGCTGGAACGATCGTTTACACTTGATCCAGCAAATCCATGAGTTTCGCGGCCTTTACGAAGTCGGATCGCTTGATTTCAGCGGCAGCACTGGCGGCATCGTCAACGCCCCATTGCTCCTCTTGCCAAGTTTCGTCGATGCGCGATAGCGTCCAAACGGCCTCGGCATCCAGATGCTTTGACGCAACTGCAAGTGCCAAAACCAGCGAGCCAGAGATGGTCACAAGGTCATGTAATGCCGTCAACCGCCACGGATCATATGATGAAACGAGGGCGTGAAGTTTGTCCTGACCAACCGAAGATTGTGCGACATGCATAATCCCCACTGTCGCAACAAGGGATACGCCATAGTTATCTGACATCCACTCCAACAGCGGATCCCACGCTTTGGCTTGCCGATCAACAAGCTCTTTCGGGCCATCCGCGCGGTAACATAACAAGTCCGTCGCACCGTATTCGGCCAGCATTCCAGCAACCGCGCCATGATCGACAACCACCTTGTCGATCGTCGCATTCGCACACCGTGTCAGATGCATTTCGAGAGGGTTAATCTTGTCCTCGACCGCGTCCCATTCCGCAGCGATGCCTTCGGCAACGGACATAGTTGGAGCCAGCATTGACGCCTTAAGTGGTGTCTTCAACTGTTTATCATCGAGGAATATTCCATATCCCGCAGCCTCGGGGCGTACAGATACGGTTTTCCAGAAACGTTTTTGTAATGCTGTATTCATGAGCCTGCCTGCCAGATGTTATCAAGCGTAGCGTCCAGTTCTGAGTAACTGTCGATGATGAAATCCGGTTTCGCCGCCTTTAGCCGGTCCAGCGAGTGGTACCCCCAGCTAACCCCGATCGTAGCGAACCCTGCCGCTTTGCCCATTTCGATGTCGAATTCCGTGTCGCCAATCATCACGGCCTGATCAACCTCGCAGCCTGTATCGCTTAGGGTCTGATACAGCATGGAGGGATGCGGCTTTGACGGATGCCGATCCGCCGTCTGATGCGTCACGAAAAAATGACCGATACCGTGCGACGTATAAGCGTGATCCAGGCCGCGCCGCGCTTTGCCTGTCGCCACGCCCATCAAAATTTCGTCTTGTGCATGAAGACGCTCAAGTGCTGCGAAAGCTCCGGGGTATAACGGGGCGGCGGCTTCGGCACCGTTTTCAGCGCGCAGTTCTATGAATGAACGGCGATAGGCGTCTACACCCGCGGCTACATCCGCGCTCGAAAGTTGAGGCGCAATGCTTTCAACCACTTTTTCCAACGACAACCCGATGCTAGAACGAATTTGCGCATCGGTCGGTGCTTCAAAGTTCAGACGTTCAAACGCGCGGCCCATCGCCTCGATAATGACATCCTGACTATCGATCAGAGTGCCATCCATATCGAAGACTACAAGGCGAAGGTCGCTCATTCGTGAATCGCGAACGGATCTTTTGGTGCCCACTTAAGATTCCAGTTAAAGAAATCCCATGTGCGTTGCATGTGGTCTGGCAGGTCTGCTTCAAAGAACAGTTCCTTGTCAGTACGCGGGTGTTTAAATTTAATCGACCGCGCATGAAGGTGCATCTTTTTACTAATCACACCACCTAGTTGCGAACCCCAACCGTCGCCCTCATTTACTTGTGAACCACCACCGTACTTGCCATCGCCTGTAATCGGGCAGCCAATCTCGGCCATATGCGCACGCAGCTGATGTGTGCGTCCAGTAATCGGCGAAAGGCCCAGCCAAGTCGCGCGTTTGCCAACAGTCTCGATTACCACGAAATCAGTTGTTGCCCGTTTAGCGCCCGGCGTTTCATCAATTTCGCGCGGCGGAATGCAGATCATCTTTTCGCC
>JAGLUD010000203.1 GCA_023134935.1 Paracoccaceae bacterium
ATTGCGAGTAATACGCTTGCGTCATTGAGCGTAGGACGGACATGGAAATAACTTCCGAATGTTCAGTCCCAGCCGCCGCATCCAACAGTTTGTTCAACTGCGCAGTCTTCAAAACCTGACCTTTGGCCAGTGTCAGCCCAACGGATTCGACCGTCTCGCGCAAGCCTTCCAGTTTCTCTGGGTTGGGTTCTTCATGCACGCGGTAAAGCAAGTGCATGCGCTTGGCTTCTAACGTCTCGGCAGCACAGACATTGGCGAGAACCATGAATTCTTCGACCAGTTTATGCGCATCGAAACGATCACGGAAAGCAACCGAGAGCACTTCGCCATCGTCGGCAAGAATGATTTTCCGCTCTGGTAAATCGAGGTGCAAGGGTTGGCGTTTCTTCGTTTCCTTACGAACTGCAAAGTAAGCGTCCCACAAAGGTTTGATGCCGTGCCCCATCAGCGGCGCGGCCTCGTCGTCAGGGTTGCCATCAGCGGCGGCTTGGGCCTGCTCATAGGACAGCGAGGCGGGGGACTGCATCAAGCCGCGGGTAAACCGGTGGCCTATTTTACGGCCCGCCGCGTTCAGTTGAATTTCGAGCGCAATACAGGGCCGATCGACGCCTTCGTGCAAGGAACACAGATCGCCAGACAGGCTGTCAGGCAGCATCGGAACTACGCGATCAGGGAAGTAAGACGAGTTTCCGCGCTTGCGGGCCTCACGGTCCAACGCGGAGTTTGGGCGGACATAATGGGCAACATCAGCGATAGCGACCCAAACGATATGGCCACCTTCGTTCGCCGAATCCGGGTCGGGCAGGGCGCAGATCGCGTCGTCGTGGTCGCGGGCATCTGAAGGGTCGATGGTGAACAACGGCAGGTGGCGAAGGTCCTCGCGTTTGCCCAACTTCACGGGTTTGGCTTTCAGCGCCTCTTCCTCGACTTTGTCGGGGAAGGTGACGGGAATGCCGTGTTCATGGATGGCAATCAGGGATACGGACTTGGGGGCCGTAGCGTCGCCAAGCCGTGCCGTAATCTTGGCTTTTGGCAGCCCCATGCGAACCTTGCCGATTTGCGTGGCTTCGACAAGCTCACCCTCGCGGGCACCGTTGCGATCCCCCGGTTCGATCTGCCATTCCTTGCTGGATTTTTTGTCCACGGGAATGACGCGCCCACCATGTTCCGCCTGCTTGAATATTCCAAGGATTACTGCCGCGGTACTTCCGATCTTGCGGATCACACGACCCTCGTAGGGCGCGTGCTCTTCGTCTGTTTTGGTCAGGCGGCAAAGAATTTTATCGCCAATTCCAAGGGCCGGATTGCCCTTCATCGGGATGATCAGGATGGTTGGCGCGTGTTCTTCGCCCTTCCAGTTGGCGGGTTCGGCGAACAGGTCGCCGTCAGCGTCTATGGCGGTGACTTGCAACAGCTCGACGTTTTGCAGGGTGCCTGCTTCGCGGATCGTGTTGCGGGTTTTTTGCAAGTGGCCCTCGGACCGCAGCTCACGCAAAATGCGCTTCAGCTCGATCCGGTCTTGGCCCTTGATCCCGAAAGCCTTCGCGATGTCGCGTTTGCTTGTGGTCTTGGCGTTATCTTTGATCCATTCGAGGATCTGCTCTTTTGTCGGAAAATGTTTCATGACGCCCTGTAACACGCGGGTTGCAGGGCGTCATGTGATTTATGCGTGGGCGACGGCTGCACCTTAAAAGTTTATACCGACGCGCAATTGCAGGGATTCTTCATTAAAATCGATGTGCCAACCATTAGAGGGGCTGTCTGTGCCATAATATCCGGTAAGGTCACGAACAAGGTATTCTGCGCCAACGAAGATCTGCCCCATGATGCGGAAATCTATGCCCACGCCGTAATTCATCCCCTTAGCCGTAAATGTATCAAGGGCACCGCCATCGTGCCATGTGGCATATGTCTGGCCTACGACTCCGTAAATCATTGTGCGATCGCCGGCAAAACCTGCGCGGAACTTTATATCGGTGAAATCGGAGAAACTTTGGCTGTAAAGCGGTGGTATGCCTACCTCTGATCCCATATAGGCGACCTCGATGCCGTAGGTAAATGTGTCGCCTTGAATGTTGTATCCCGCGAATGCTCCGATTGAGGGGCCGTCGATGTCAAAAGGCCCGCTGAAATAGGAATCCGGTCCATCGTAGTAGGTTAAATCACCCGAACTGTTGCTGGATGTGCTGCCCGTATAAAACCCGCCCCACCCGTCTGAATCGCTAACGGCGGCTGATAAGAATGAATACGACAGGAATGAACTTTGCGCAGAAGCAGCCCCCGCGATAGACACGGCAAGCAGCGTTGTTGCTAGTTTTAGTTTCATGAAACCTCCAAAAGTATTTAGCTGTAAATCATGCAACTAAAACTAATTCGGAGGCATATGTCCATCTTTTCCCCAAGCAACTACGCTTTCTTCGCAGCCGGTTTTTTCTTGGCAGGAGCCTTCTTCTTGGCCGCAGGCTTTTTTTTCGCCGCTGGCTTTTTAGCAGCGGGTTTTTTCTTCGCTGCCGCCTTTTTTCGTGGCTTTTTAGTTGCCGCTTTGGCGTTCACCAACTCGATAGCATCCTCAAGCGTTACGTCCGCAGGCTCGGTTCCCTTCGGTAACGTCGCGTTAATCTTTTCCCATTTCACATAGGGGCCATAGCGGCCGTCCATTACGTTTAGCGCACCGCCGTCGGGATGTTCGCCAAGTTCCTTCAGCGGTTTGGCTGCGGCACCACGGCCACCACGCAGCGCCTTTTGGGCGATCATTTCGACCGCGCGGTTCATGCCGATAGT
>JAGLUD010000204.1 GCA_023134935.1 Paracoccaceae bacterium
CAAGGATACGGGCCGAGCGATGAAAGGGCCGGTGAATATCGTACTGGTGCATCCGGATTTACCCGGCGAGGTGGAGATAACCTTGCCGGAACAATACGCCATCAATGCGAAAATCAAGGGTGCGATCAAACATATAGGCGGCGTGATGCGGGTTGAGGAGTTTTAGGGGAAGCGTGGTGAGGTGATATAGTCGTTAATGGCGGCTGTGAGCCCATACTTACCCCGAAGTGACGAGCCCCTGATACCTACTAGAAAACTCTTCGATTTGCTGACTATAAAACACACCTATACGAAATATCATGTTATAATAGACATTATTTTTAGAAAGGGCATCATATGCATTTACATTCAATGATGTTGGGTGAATCAATTTAGAGCACAACTTATGTACAGCCTTATAGTCTTCAAGGTGCTCAAATTTTTCAGCAAGGTCTCTAATATTAAACCTCCCTTTAGACACGAATGGGCTAGAATCAAGACTACCATCTAGAAACTCTTGAACTTTCTCTAACTCGGATACATATTCATCAAGTCCCCGCTTTTTACCTAACGCGATAAACCCATCGTTTATATCTTTATGGTCTTTATAAGATTGCCCAAACCAATTATTTAATGCTTTTTCATCGGTGCTTATATGCATTAATATAAGATATAATTCAAAAATAGTTCTCACGCATAAGCTTAGGCTCGATAAATCAATCTCTTCGTGCAGAAGTTTGTTAATTTCTCTTGTGCATGCTTGCAGCAAGGGCGTCAAAGCTTGAACTAACATTGTGTCATTAGGAGATACAATGTTAGGGGTCATTTTTTCAATATTCTCTATACAGAGCTTAATATTATCTTTGTCGTTCACAAAAATTTATCCAATTGAAACTAGTTCTCAGGAAATTTGATATAGGCCCCGTCGCAAGGTTTGTACATAGATTTGCGGTAGACGTGAACAAACCTTGCAACGGGGCCTACTGCGAGCGGCCGCATTCCGCCCTTTCTAGCCAAACGCAAACATAGTCGAGCGGCAACTTTGTCCGCATAGACGACATTGATAATAATCGCTGCAGATGGTCGTGCGCGCCTTCGCCTGAAAGTCAGGATGCTTCGCCGAGTTTATTAATCCCTCGCATCATTTTCCACGAAAAAAGAGGCGTTCGGGTAACCCCGCGCCTTATTGCCAGAAATGTCTCGGAGAGGTCGCTTTGACCATGGTTTCGGACGATCCGGTTTAAAAACCATCCTGTGCTGACCGAGGTCAGATTTACCGCGCTAAAGACCCATCCCTAAGCTGTTGCCTGCAAATGCCGGTTGATAATCGGCGCAACGGATGAGCAGTTTAGTGTCGTGGTGTTGCGGAAATTTCGCAACGAATTGTTAAAATGCTTTAGCGCGATAAACCTACGGGTGGAAAGCCCGCCTCGCTCAGTGCTGACCGTTATACGCGGGAATGGTTAACAAATGGTTTAGCATGCGCAGTTTGCGGGCACGTTACGCGGCGAAACTGCCCGTTTTCAAAAACGTCATCGTTGCATCAATAACGCGCCGATCCTGCATCATAATACTGTGGGCGACGGGAAAAGTAATACAATTACCTTCGGGGGCATTCCCCCATGCGCTGGCCACAGAAACCTTGCCGTCATTCTCGCCCTCAATGCCCGTGATCAGACCATAGGCCGGTATTGCCGCCGTCCCCGCAATCGCGCCTATATCAAGGCCAATCGTATCTTCGCCGGAATGCGGCACCAGTTGCGCTAATGCAGGGCCGATAAGCTTGCCGAAAATAGATGCCCGCTGCGCCATTTCGCTACCAAAGTTCGGCGCGCCCAGCTGCACGATCCGGCCACGACGGGCCGCTGGCAACATTTTGGCGACCCGCACGGACAACACGCCCCCTAACGAGTGGCCAACGAAATGCAGCCTGCCCTCTTTCGGAAGCTCCGAGAAAATCCCCTCAGCCAACATTTCAATCGTCGTTTTGCCAGACGGATAATCGACGAGGACAGGGTTGAACCCGCCCTCAGCGACATGTTTGGACAACCGCCGCATCGACGCCATCGAGCGGCTCAGCCCGTGCAGAATTATTACCGTTTCCACAGCGATCTACCGAAGATCAGGGGCTAAGGCTTCCAGCGCCAAAGCTTCAATCGCCTCTTCCGCGCTCATAACTTTGGAACCTTTATCACCCAAACGCCGCATCGAGACAGTCTTTTCCTCGACCTCGCGCATACCCACCGCAAGGATCACAGGAACCTTGCCTAACGAATGCTCGCGAACTTTGTAGTTGATCTTCTCGTTACGAACATCAGCCTCGGCACGCAGGCCTTTCGCGCGTAGACCGGCGACAACCTCGTTCACCCAATCGTCAGCGTCCGACACGATGGAGGCAACTACAACTTGGCGCGGGGCCAGCCACACCGGGAATTTACCGGCGTAGTTTTCGATCAGAACACCTATGAAGCGTTCAAACGAACCAAGCGTCGCACGGTGCAACATGACGGGGGCGTGCTTCTGGCCATCCTCGCCGACGTATTCGGCTTCAAGGCGTTCAGGCAGCACAAAATCGGCCTGCAAAGTGCCCAACTGCCATTCGCGGCCAATCGCGTCTGTCAGCTTGAAATCTAACTTCGGCCCGTAGAACGCACCCTCACCTTCATCAACTTCATAGGGCAAGCCCAAAAGTTTAATGGCATTTTCAAGCGCGGCTTCGGCTTCGTCCCAAACTTCATCCGATCCGGCCCGAATTTCTGGGCGAGTGGAGAATTTGATTTCGAACTTTTCGAACCCGAGGTCTTTATAAACCGATGAAAGCAGTTCGAT
>JAGLUD010000205.1 GCA_023134935.1 Paracoccaceae bacterium
ATTTGCGACCGAAAACCGTGTTCCGCATAAGTAGGGGCAAAACTGATGCCGGATTTCTGAGCCTTAAGCGAGGCAAGAACTTCTTCAGCGTTATTGCCAATTGACGAAACGATCCCGAGACCGGTGATAACTACGCGACGCATAATGTATTCCTTTTATTCAGATTATTCCGTAGGTTACTCTGCAGACAAAGCGACCTTCATGTCTTTAACCAGATAGATCACTTCGCCGTCAGCCTCGACCCGGCCGTTGGCAACACCCATGGTCAATCGACGCGTCTGGATAGCTTTGGTGAAATCAACGTAATACGTCAGCATTTTGCGTTCAGGGCGCACCATGCCGGTCAGCTTGACCTCGCCCACGCCCAGCGCATAACCACGCCCCTGCCAGCCACGCCAGCCAAGGTTGAAACCGGTTAGCTGCCATAGGCCATCAAGGCCAAGGCAACCGGGCATAATCGGGTTGCCCGGAAAATGGCAATCGAAGAACCACAGGTCAGGGTTAATATCGAACTCAGCCACGATATGACCTTTGCCAAACTCGCCACCATCGCTTGAAACTTCGGTGATACGATCCATCATCAACATGGGGGGCATCGGCAGTTGCGCGTTACCGGGCCCGAAAAGCTCGCCGCGTGCACATTTCAAAAGTTCATCGCGATCAAAGCTTGAAGGATAGTCTGTCATGTTATGGGATGCTCCTGAAATTCGGTTTATTTCTACATTCTTACCACTGCCGCGGGAGGCGGCGCAATAGCGCTGGCACGGCTCTGGCCATTGGCTGCACTTTTAGCGTATATTGAGCCAAATCACAGGAATTCAAATGATGAACATCGAAATTCAATCCCCACAACAACGCGCCTCCACCTGGCTTTCCGGCGGAGGGTTGCGCCCCACACGCCAACGATTATCTTTGGCAGAACTGCTTATCGGCGATGGACGGGATCGTCATGTCACAGCGGAATCCCTGTTCGACCTCACTCACGACTCCGAAGCGAAAGTATCGTTGGCAACTGTCTACAACACATTGGGCGCGTTTTGCGAAGCGGGGTTGATGCGTGAAGTTAGCGTCGACGGGCACCGTTCGTATTTCGACACGCGGGTAGATGATCACTCCCATTTCTATTGGGAAGACGAAGGCATCCTTACTGACGCCCCTGTGGACTCCGTAAAATTCGAGAGCCTGCCGGACCTACCCGAAGGCGCCGAGATTTCCAAGATTGATGTCGTGATCAGGTTACGGCGGAGCTGATTAGTTCAACATCAGTTTCAGGAGCCAGCCGTGCCAAATCCCGAGGTTCGATGACACGACCGAATCCAACGTTAGGGCATACTTTAAAACTTTCGAACAAACAAAAGGCCCGCCAGATCGACGGGCCTTTGTCTATTCGAATTTGGAGAGCTTACGCCCGATTCATACGGTTCTCGATCAGGTCTTCAACTACCGACGGATCGGCCAGTGTCGACGTGTCCCCCAGCGCCCCAAAATCATTCTCGGCAATCTTGCGCAGAATCCGGCGCATAATTTTACCGGAGCGGGTTTTCGGAAGGCTTGGGGCCCATTGCAACAAGTCCGGCTTGGCAATCGGGCCAATCTCTTTGCGAACCCATAGTTCCAGCTCCTTGCGAAGCTCATCTGATGGCTCTGCGCCACTCATCAGGGTCACATAAGCGTAAATGCCCTGCCCTTTGATCGCATGCGGATAACCGACAACCGCAGCCTCGGATACCGTCGGATGCGCTACTAGCGCGGATTCCACTTCGGCGGTTCCCATACGATGCCCTGACACGTTGATTACGTCATCCACACGGCCCGTAATCCAATAGTGTCCATCCTCGTCCCGCCGGCA
This sequence comes from Paracoccaceae bacterium, assembly GCA_023134935.1. Taxonomy (GTDB): domain Bacteria; phylum Pseudomonadota; class Alphaproteobacteria; order Rhodobacterales; family Rhodobacteraceae; genus NORP23. Next base: position 1,850 of record JAGLUD010000205.1, read on the forward strand.
CCCGTCGCCTGCGAAATAATAGCCTTTGTAATCTGCAAAGTAGGCCGAGATAAATCGATCATGATCGCCAAACACCGTCCGCATTTGTCCGGGCCAACTGTCTTTAATGCACAGAACGCCGTCCACGTCATTGCCTTCCAGCTCGGCCCCTGTTTTCGGGTCAAGTACCACAGGTTGTACGCCAAAGAACGGGTTCATTGCGGAGCCGGGTTTCAACGCCGTTGCACCTGGCAGTGGTGTCATCATAATGCCACCGGTTTCCGTCTGCCACCACGTGTCCACAATCGGGCAATTGCCCTTGCCGACCACGTTGTAATACCACTCCCAAGCTTCGGGATTAATTGGCTCGCCAACCGAACCCAGAATCCGCAAAGAAGACAAATCACACTTCTCGACGAAAGAATTGCCTTGGCCCATCAGCGCCCGCAGCGCAGTTGGAGCTGTATAGAATTGGGTGACCTGATGTTTATCACAAACCTGCCAGAAACGGCTGGCGTCTGGATAGGTTGGTACACCTTCAAACATCACAGTGGTCGCACCGTTCGCTAGCGGGCCATAAACGATATAGCTGTGACCAGTTACCCAACCAACATCCGCCGTACACCAATAGATGTCGCCCTCGTGATAGTCGAAAACATACTCGTGAGACATAGATGCATACAGCAAGTAACCACCGGTGGTGTGCACAACACCCTTCGGTTTGCCAGTAGAACCCGAAGTATAAAGCACAAACAAAGGGTCTTCGGCATTCATTGGCTCAGGCGGACAATCAGTAGAAGCGTCAGCAGTCATCGCGCGGTACGAATGATCACGACCTGCTTTCAAGCCGACGTCCGCACCTGTGCGCTCAACCACCAAGGTTGTAACATCACCGGAAATCTCCAGCGCCTTATCGACATTCGTCTTCAGCGGCGTGTTTCGCCCACCGCGTGGGGCCTCGTCAGCGGTAACCACTAACTTGGCGCCGGAATCCGCAATACGACTTCCCAATGCTTCCGGTGAGAAACCTGCAAATACGATTGAATGCACCGCACCGATCCGTGCGGAAGCCAACATTGCATAGGCCGCCTCGGGGATCATTGGCATATAAAGGACAATCCGGTCGCCTTTCTTGACGCCCAATTTCTTATAAACATTCGCCAAACGACTGACGTGCTCGTGCAATTCCTTATAGGTGATATGCGCGTCATCTTCGGGGTTGTCCCCCTCCCAGATGATGGCAACCTGATCACCACGGTCTTTCAAATGTCGGTCAATGCAATTGGCCGAAACATTCAATTCCCCGTCTTCGAACCACTTGATCGAAACGTTCGGGTACTCAAACGTGGTGTTTTTCACCTTTGTATACGGCTTGATCCAGTCGAGGCGATGCCCCTGCTCGCCCCAGAAGGCCTCCGGATCACTGATGGATTCCGCATACATCGCCTTGTACTGATCTTCTTTAATCAACGCCGACGCAATCGTTTCTTCCGAGGGTGGGTAAATATGCTGTTCCATGGTTTTCTCCAGTAATCGTAATTCGTTAGATGGCGAGATACTCTTCGCGGAGCGCCTCATTGTCCAGAACCTCTTGTGCGGTTCCATCAAAAACCACGAGGCCGGTATCCAGAATGACTGCACGATCCGCAAGCTTCAGCGCTGCGACTGCATTCTGCTCCACGATAATCGTGGTGATGCCCAGTTCTTTGATCTGCCGCAACGTTTTCTCGATCTCCTGCACGATCACCGGGGCCAATCCCTCGTATGGTTCGTCTAGCAGCAACAGTTTAATATCCCGCGCCAACGCACGTCCAATTGCCAGCATTTGCTGCTCGCCACCTGAAAGCGTTGTGCCTTCTTGGTTCTTACGCTCACCCAAACGGGGAAAAAGTTCGTAAATCCGCTCGATCGACCAGCCATGCGGCGGGGCGATTTGTGCCAACTCCAAGTTTTCCTGAACCGTCAAACCTTGAATGATCCGACGATCTTCGGGGACCAGGGCAACACCTGCCCGGGCAGCCTCGAACGATTTCATCTGGTGTATCGGCTGGTGATCCAACCATACTTCGCCGCTCGTCATCTGTGGGTCGCCGATCTGTGCAATGGTACGAAGCGTCGAGGTTTTCCCCGCGCCGTTCCGTCCCAGAAGCGCCAAAATCTCGCCTTCGTGAATGTTGAACGAAACGCCCTGCACGATGTAGCTCTCGCCGTAATAGGAATGAATGTCCCAAACCGAAAAATACGTTGGCTTGCTCGTCTTGTCGTTCATACCTCTGCCTCCCCAAGGTAAGCTTCGCGGACTTTTGGATGACCTTTGATATCATCCGGTAATCCTTCAGCAATGATTGCACCCTGCGCCAGAACCGAAATCGTATCGGCAAGGCTGAACACCACATGCATGTCGTGCTCGATGATGACCTTGGTAATTCCGCGTGTCTCGCCGATGTGTTTCAACAGGTCGATCGTCGCGTTGGTATCGGCGCGCGCCATGCCCGCGGTAGGTTCGTCCAACAGCAGCAACTTCGGATTTTGCGACAGGCACATAGCCAATTCCAACCGCCGTTTGTCACCGCGTGATAGCGAGGCGGCCTCCATATGCAACTTGTCCTGCATATTCACGTCCAGCAGCATCTGCTCGGCTTGTTCACGAATGTCCGCTTCACTTTTTACCTTGCGCCAAGCATTCAGATTAAACGCTCCGTCGCGGTGGGCAAAACACGGGATCATTACGTTTTCAAAAACCGTCAGGTCACTGAAAATCTCGGGCGTTTGGAACACACGACTGATACCCATTTGATTGATTTGATGCGGCTTCTTGCCAAGCACTGGCTCGCCTTGAAACATAACTGATCCGGTATCCGGTGCCAGCTTGCCAATCAGACAGTTCAGGAACGTAGATTTCCCCGCACCGTTCGGTCCGATAATCGCGTGAACCGAACCCTCTTTTACGTCGAGATTAACATTGTTCAGCGCATGTAGTCCGCCGAAGTGTTTATTGACGTTCTGGACTTCAAGAATTCCCATAATCCTTGCTCCTTATTCAGCCGGGGTCTTGGCGTCATCCGCCGAGCTACGTTTTAATTTTTTACCAAATCGCTTATTGATACGGTTCGCGCCTTCCATCAGCCCACCGGGCAAGAAGATCACGATGATCATAAACACCGCGCCCAAGGTTAGGCTCCAGCCTTTGCCGACAAATGGGTGGATGATCCATACCATGAAGGTTTCAAGGAACCCGGGTAGAATATCGAACCATTCATGCAGAACATTGTCATTGATGCGCGAGAAGATCGCTTCGAAGTATTTGATAACGCCTGCACCAAGTACTGGTCCAAGTAACGTACCTGCACCACCAAGGATCACCATCAAAACGATAGAGCCGGACTCGGTCCATTGCATGCGCTCCGCACCTGCCAGCGGATCCATCGAGGCCAACAAGGCGCCCGCCAAACCAGCATACATACCGGAGATAACGAAGGCCGCCAGTGTGTAAGGCTTGGTATTAATCCCCGTATACATCAACCGGTTTTGGTTGGTTTTAACCGCCCGCAATATCAGGCCGAAAGGCGAGCGGAAGATACGGATCGATACATAAAACGCCGCAATTAAGATGAACGCACAAACGTAGAACCCAACGTTAAACTGCAGGTCCATGCCCATGAAAGTAGTTCGCCAGGTGTCGTTCATCTCCAGCCCGAACAAGTTGGTCGAAGGAAGCGATCCAGAGTCATTCTTCGGGTCCAAAATCCGTGCGTCAGCAAGGCGTATCTGCAATCCCGTTTCACCATTCGTGATTGGCGTCAGAACCGAATAGGCAAGGCTGTACGACATCTGCGCAAACGCTAGCGTTAGGATAGAGAAGTAGATACCCGACCGCCGAAGCGTGACAAACCCAATCAGCAGCGCAAACAGCCCAGACATAATAATGGCGAGGATCATTCCAGGAATGATGTTCATCGTTAACAGTTTGAACATCCAAACAGTCGAATACGACCCCACACCTAGAAACGCGGCGTGGCCAAATGAAAGGTATCCAGTCAGGCCGAACAGAATGTTATATCCCACAGCGAGAATGCCGAAGATAGCAAATCGCTGCAGTAGATCTGGGTACCCAGCGCCAAACGGGGCGAGGATAATTGGTCCGGTAAGCACAAGGAGTGCAAAAACCAGCATCAGGATTTTATCGTTTTGTTTTAGCATGCTCTTAATCCTCCATCATGCCAGCTTTGCCCATCAGACCGCGTGGGCGGACCAACAGAACAACCATGGCAACGAGGTAAATAATAATC
>JAGLUD010000206.1 GCA_023134935.1 Paracoccaceae bacterium
TCGATAGTATCGGTTGAGACCCGACGCCCACCGCCAAGTTCAATAACCGCCATGCCGACAGCACGCGTTTCAATCGCCCGAACGAAGCCGTCCTCTTTGGCAAACACTTCGCGCACCACAGGGGCGGCTGGCAAATAGTTCAGCATATTTTCCACGAAATCCACGGGACCACCGAGGCCAGCAACCATCGCGCCAAACCGTTCAGCCGCAGCACCGGAGGTAAACGCATCGCCAATCCGCTCGCGGCCTTGGCCGACATTAGGTACAACGCCTACCAGCACCAAAAGTTCAGCGCCAAGGTCCGCTGTAACATCCCACAGGCGGTTGTCGATATGTGCACCGGTCAAGAAATCCACCGCGTTACGCATTTCCACAGCGTTACCTGCCGCGCTAGCCAAGGGTTCGTTCATATCCGTCATAATCGCCGAGGTTTTGCACCCCGAACCATTAGCGACCTTCACCAGACTTTCCGCCAATTCACGCGCATCGTCGGGCGTTGCCATGAACGCGCCGTTGCCGCATTTTACGTCCAGCACCAATGCGTCCAGCCCTGCGGCCAGCTTTTTGGACAAAATCGAGGCTGTGATCAGGTCCACGGATTCCACCGTGGCGGTCACATCACGAATGCCGTACAAAATCTTGTCAGCAGGCGCGATGTCGCCCGTTTGACCAATGATCGCGCAACCAACCTCGCGCGTTACTTTCCGCAGTAAGTCCACGTCAGGTTGGGTTTGATACCCCGGAATGGAGTCGAATTTATCCAACGTCCCGCCTGTGTGGCCAAGCCCACGACCTGAGATCATCGGCACGTAAACGCCACAAGCCGCCAGTGCGGGTGCTAGCATTAAGGAAACGTTATCGCCCACGCCCCCGGTTGAGTGTTTGTCAACGACTGGGCCATTCAGATCCCAGCTAAGAACATCACCAGAGTCACGCATTGCGACCGTCAAAGCCACGCGTTCGTCGATTTCCATACCGTTGAAATAGACTGACATCGCAAAAGCGGCGGCTTGGGCGTTGGAAACCTTGCCATCCACCAGTCCACGCATCAGGAATTGTAATTCGGATGCGTCCAGCACTTCGCCGTCACGCTTCTTGCGGATAATTTCTTGCGCTAACATTAGTCGAGTGCCTCCACAAAGCCTGCAAACAGGTTCTTGAAACTGTCCGCCGCCAATGCGGATTCACGTTTGGTTTGGTCGTGTGATAATGCTTCGGCCTGCATGCCAGCCGCGAAGTTAGTGATGACGGAAACCGCTGCCACACGCATTCCGGCGTGCCGTGCAAGGATGGTTTCCGGAACAGTAGACATGCCCACTGCGTCAGCGCCCAACATTGAGATCGCACGGATTTCGGCAGGTGTTTCGAAGGACGGGCCAGAGAACCACGCGTAAACGCCTTCGCTCAATTTCGTGTTCTGCTTGGCAGCAACTTTAAACAACGTCGCCCGTAATTCGGGGTCGTACGCGTTCGACATATCGATGAAGCGGTCGTCAGTTGGCCAACCGATCAGCGGATCGCGGCCGGAGAAATTGATGTGGTCGTTTAGCGCCATCAAGGAACCCGGCCCCATGTGCCGTTGCGTCGAGCCTGCCGCATTGGACAGCGCCATAACGCCAATACCCAGTTCGGCCAATGTGCGCACAGGAACGGACATCGCCGCCGCATCGCCGCGTTCATAGTAGTGCGAGCGCCCCGCCAGCAGAACCACGCGTTTACCGCGCAATTGACCAACCA
>JAGLUD010000207.1 GCA_023134935.1 Paracoccaceae bacterium
CACGGGCGATTTCTTCGACTGCGATTGTGTGTGCAAGGTACCCCATGCCAGCGCCGCCATATTCTTCTGGAACGGTGATGCCGTGCAGGCCTAGTTCTCCCATTTCCGTCCATAACTCGGGCGGGAATTCGTTTTTAGCGTCGATTTCAGCGGCCATCGGGGCGACGCGGTCTTGCGCCCAACGGTGGGCCATATCGCGCAGGGCCTCGTTATCTTCTCCGCAGGCAAAATTCATCGAGGCGTTAAACATAGGGATTCCTTTCGTGTATTTTCATTAACTGAACATATGTTCACTTAATATGCAAGGAAGTTCTTATGCGGCGAGTAATGTTCGCTCGATTAACCAATACGCACCGATGGCGGCGACACCTAATGACAGTGGAATTGTGATAACGGCTCGGTACCAGCTTTTGCGGCCAAACCATGCACCGAACAGGGCGAAGCATAGGGCGATGACCGTCAATTGACCGAGTTCTACGCCGATGTTGAAGCCGATCAGACCGGAGACAAATTGGGATTGCACGAAGCCGACTTCGGTCAGGACGCCTGCGAAGCCTAGGCCGTGGAGGAGGCCAAATCCGAAGACCACGTAGGGGCGCCAACGGCTGAGGCCACTCATGAAGACATTCTCGATGCTGACATAAACGATGGAGGCGGCAATCAGCGGTTCCACGATTGCGGGCGGTACGGTGACCCAGCCGAGCATCCCCATGGCGAGCGAGATGGTGTGGGCCAGCGTGAAAGACGAAATCTGCCATAAAAGCGGGCGCATTTGGGTGGAGAGCAGGAATAGGCCGACAACGAATAATATATGGTCGAGGCCTTTGGGGATGATGTGCTCAAACCCGATTGCGATGTAGTTGGCGAAGACCGACAGGCCGGATTGTTGGGTGACGCCGATAACGGAAATGGGGTCGGTGAGCTGGCCGGATTGCAGGTAGGCGGAGTAGCCGTCTTCGCCCTCGGGTGTGGTTACGCGCACGATCAGAGGGCCTAGGTTTTCGGACCAACCGAAGGTTAACTCTTGCGCGCCTGCAGGGATTTTCCCTTTGATTTTCAGAGTCGTGTCGCGAACCAGTTCGATATCGCCGACCTCTGGGATATCTAGTGCGGTGGTCGATGTTGGCAGGTGTTCGCCGTCGATTGTGGCTGTAATGGCGGATAGAAATTGAGCCTCGTAACCGGTGAACTCTTTGGCGAGAAGGCTCGGAGGTAGCAGGCGTAACGCATCATACCGTGCGGCGTCTTGAGATTCGGAGGTGTCGGAGAGGTTTGGGTCAACCTCGGCGATCAGGGCCTCTAGGGTTACGCGAAATTCAACCTCGAAGCTGCCTTGGGTGAAGCGGATGTCGGCAACGGCCGGGCGCAGTTCGTGGGCGGTTGCCGTTAGGGGCAACAACAGGATTATGAACAGGGCCGAAAGGATTGCGCGCACGGTAATGTTCCTTGACTTATTCCTTGCAAAAACCGAACCATACACTCTGATTTTGGCAATGGAAGATGTAATGCGGAACTCACGAATTTTCACGACGGTTTTGATGGGATTTATGGCTGTGGTGCGCCCTGCGGCAGCGCATGAATTCTGGCTCGATGCGCTGGATTACACGCTTGAAGTCGGGCAGGAATTACAGGTTGATATTCGGGTTGGGCAGGATTTTAAGGGCAACAAATACAGCTTTAACCCTAACCTGTTCTACGATTTCAGTGTGACGGATATGGATGGCAAAGCAGCGATCGATGGGCGGATCGGAGATCAGCCAGCGGTCGCCATGACGCCGGTTAACGAAGGGTTGCTGGTGCTGAACCATTTCTCTACCGCTCAGCTGTTGACCTATAAAGATGATGGGAAGTTCGAGAGCTTTATTCTGAACAAGGGTCTAGACTGGGTGCTGGAAGAACATGTTGCACGTGGCTTGCCTGTTTATGGATTTGGAGAGGGGTATACGCGGTTCGCGAAGTCCTTGATTGCTGTTGGCGAGGGCGCCGGACGGGATGCTCATACAGGTATGCCGTTCGAATTAGTGGCGCTGCAAAACCCTTATACCGACGATATTTCCAACGGGCTGCCTGTGCGCCTTTTTTTGGGTGCGAACGGGATTGCCGATATTCAAATCGACATTTTACGACGCCCTGCGGATGGCAGCGAAGTTGTGAAAACGCGCGTGGTAACGGATGAAACAGGGCTGGCGTTTATACCGATAACCAGCGGAGACGTTTACATGATAAACGCCGTGCATATGACTATACCATCGGACGAGGATATTGAGAGAACGACAGCGGTTTGGCATAGCCTTTGGGCTTCTCTAACGTTCAAAGCGGGATTTGCAGGAGAGTGAAATGAGCATTTGGAACAAGTACTTCGACTGGCCACCGGTTTGGCTGCTGATCTTTATGGCAATCGCCTGGGTGCAGGCGCAGATTTGGAACCCGCTGTCGTATGAGACGGGTTTCACGACACTGATCGGGCGTGGTGCGATTTTGTTCGGAATCGTGTTGATGGGCGTTAGTTTCGTGATGTTTCAGAAGCATCGAACATCTGTGGTGCCGAAGCGCACGCCCAATACTATCATCACGTCTGGGCCGTATAAATACTCGCGAAACCCTATCTATGTGGCGGATGCGATTGTCTTAATCGGGTATGTTCTGACGCTTGGATCGGTGATTTCGTTTGTTCTGGTACCCACTTTCGCATGGGTGATCCGCAAGCGTTTTATCAACGGCGAGGAAGTTGGAATTCGCGCCGAGTTTGGGCAGGCATATGAGGACTACTGCCAACAAACCCGACGCTGGATATAAACGTCAGTACCCGTTTGCAGCTTGAAGTTCACGCACGTACTTTGTGATCCAGCGGATTTCAGCGTCGGTGATGCCTTCCACTGGAGGCATGTCACCGAACGGCCAGTGGTGCGCGCGCACACCGTTCTTGGCGGCGTTTGTAAACGCGCCATCACCGTGGTGTCCGACTTTGTAAAATGCGTGCAGGAATGTTGGGCCGGTTTCTGTGCCTGCAGCGTTGATACCGTGACATGCAGCGCAATTTTCCTCAAACGCGATCTGGCCACTTTGGGCAATTTGCGAGAACTCCGGTATGTTGATGTTGGTGGCTTCTTCGCCCGCGGAACTTGGGCCGGTAAACAGAGTCCACGCGGCGTAAGACACGCCAAGTATGATCGCTAATACGGCTATCATTTTAATGTTCATAATATTCCCTTTGCTGTGTTTTCACCCGCTAGCCCCTGAAGGATCGGGCAGTCTGGCCTGTCATCCCCGTGGCATTTGTTAACCAATTCAGACAAGGTCGCCTGCATGGCTTTCAGTTCTTGAATTTTATGTGTCATCTTGTCGAGATGCCCGCGCGCCATGGCTTTTACGTCTGCACTTGCGCGGTCCGTGTCCTCGTAAAGGGACAGCAGGGTGCGGCAGTCCTCGATGGTGAACCCGAGCCCCCTCGCCCGACTTAGGAAGGCCAGTTTGTGCATGTGCGTCTCGCTGAAATCGCGGTAACCGTTGTCTGTACGGTCAGGCGAAATCAGGCCGATGTCTTCGTAATATCGGATGGTTTTTGCGGGCAATCCGCTGTTGGTTGAAGCTTCGCCGATGTTCATTTTCCATTCTCCGGTTTCCAGCGTTTTAACAGCAACGAATTACTGACGACGCTAACGCTTGAGAATGCCATAGCGGCACCGGCCAACGCTGGGTTAAGAAAACCAAGCGCTGCGATGGGAATGCCGATGACGTTGTAAATAAACGCCCAAAACAGGTTTTGGCGAATTTTTGACGATGTAGCGCGCGCAACCTTAAGCGAGGAATGCACTAGCGTTGGATCTGCTTGCATCAGTACAAATCCGGCGGTTTCCAGTGCCACATCTGCACCTCCACCCATGGCAATGCCTAGGTCAGCTACCGCGAGTGCAGGCGCATCGTTTACACCATCGCCAACCATGGCCACGTGATGCCCTTCAGCCACGAGAGCTTTGAGGGTTGCGACTTTATCGTCAGGCCGCATCTCGGACTTCACTTCGTCGATGCCAACTAGTTTGGCGATATGCGCTGCGGTCTGCGGATTGTCGCCCGTCAGCAGCATTGTACGAATGCCGTCGGCTTTCAGGGCAGCGACGGCGGCCGCCGCCTGCGGCCTCGGCGTATCTGCCAGACCGATAAGACCCAATGCGGTGTTGTCGCGGGAAACCCAGACGACCGTTTGACCTTGCTCTGCCATCTTCAACGCGGTGGCTTGCATGGCTTCCGTTGCACTTGGGGCGGCGTAGGTCTGACGACCGATCAGCACGGTTGTGTTGTTGACGCTGGCCACGACGCCTTCGCCGATCTTGGCAGTGAATTCAGTGGGGGCGGACAATGTCAGTTTGCGGTTTTTTGCCGTTGTTACCATAGCCTTGCCAAGCGGATGTTCGGAGCCGGATTGGGCAGAAGCCGCCAGTACCAACAATTCTTCCTCAGGCATGTCAAAACTGTGGATGCTGACAATTTCGGGTTTGCCGATGGTTAGCGTACCGGTCTTATCAAACACCACGGTGTCGATGTTTTTGGCACGCTCCAGCGTTTCGATGTCACGTATCAGGATGCCGTGTTGCGCGGCAACGCCTGTCCCGGCCACCAAGGCCGTGGGGGTGGCTAACCCTAGCGCGCATGGGCAGGCGATGACCATTACGGATATGGCGGCGGTCAGCGCGGTTTCGAAATCAGCGCCTGTGGCCATCCAGCCGATTAGGGTAACCAGCGATATTACCAAAACTACGGGCACAAAAATTGCGGCTATGCGGTCGACCAAGCGTTGGATCGGGGCTTTGCCGGTTTGGGCTTCCTCCACCAGTTTTGCGATTTTGGCGAGCGTAGTGTCAGTGCCAACTTTCTTGGCGCGGACGCGTAGCAAGCCAACGCCGTTGATTGAACCGGCGATGACCTCGTCGCCCTTCTGGCGGACAACGGGCATGGACTCGCCGGTTATCAGGCTTTCGTCGAGTTCGGATTCACCACGGATAATTTCGCCGTCTACGGGTAGGCGCTCGCCGGGTTTTACGATGATGACGTCGCCGATTAGAACTTCGGAAATGGTGACCTCGACCTCCTCGCTGGCGCGAAGGACGATGGCGCTGTTGGGGCGTAGGGACATCAGTTGGCGAAGGGCTGAAGAAGCGGAGCGTTTGGCGCGGGCCTCTAGCACTTTACCGGCCAAGATCAGGGTTATAACGACGGCGGATGCTTCAAAATATAGGTGGCCTTTGGCCTCTGACCCTAGGGAGACAAGCATCCAAACGCTGTAGAAATAGGCGGCGCTTGTGCCCATGACGACCAGTTGGTCCATGTTACCGGCTCTGGCTTTCAGGGCGCTCCATGCGGCGCGATAGAAACGTCGGCCAACCCAGAATTGGACGGGGGTAGCGAGAGCTAGTTCGGCGAGTGGCGGGATGCCTAGCTCGATACCTGCCAGCATGAATATCATCTGTGACACGAGGGGTAGCGACAGGATCGTTGCCACAGAAAGTTCAATTAAATCCTTACGTTGCGCGGCAGCAACTTCCTTTTCACGGTTGTCACCGGTTTTCTCTGCGACGGTGGCAGGGTACCCTACGTCAGTAGACGCTTTGGCTATTACCGCAGGCGTTGTCTGGCCAGGCACATAGTGAACCGAGGCCGTTTCTAGTGCCAGATTAACCGTTGCGGACAGCACGCCCGGCACGGATTGCAGGGCTTTTTCCGAACGTCCAGCACAGCCCGCGCAGGTCATTTTGGCGATATTAAAAATCACTTGCGCTTCGCGAATGCCATAGCCGGTAGTGCGGACAGCGTCAGCGATGCGTTCGGGCGAAAGGGCATCACCATCGAACGATACATCCAGCTTTTCCAACGCCAGATTAACGGTCGCGGATTCGACCCCCGGCATGGCGGCGATGGCCTTTTCTACACGGCCCGCACAGCCCGCGCAGGTCATACCTGTTACTTCGAAATTCACATTGTCGAAATGGTCAGCTGCCATATCTTCCATGTCACGACTCCTTTATGATTTCCTAACAAGTAGGGCTTCCAGTCACTGGAAGGTCAAGGGTTTTATTTGCGAGGGGTTGGAACCACACCTTTCTCGCCGTATAAGGCCTTGAAAACTAGCGGAGGCGGGTACCATGCGGACTGCGAAAATTGAACGTAAAACTGCCGAGACCGATATTTCTGTCGAGATTAATCTTGATGGAACTGGGATCTATGACAACCAGACGGGTGTCGGGTTTTTCGACCATATGCTGGACCAACTATCACGCCACGCGCTGATTGATATAATGGTTCGTGCCAACGGTGATTTGCACATTGATGACCACCACACGGTGGAAGATGTGGGCATCGCGCTTGGCAAAGCGGTTGCGCAAGCCATTGGCGACAAACGAGGAATCGTTCGTTACGGGTCTTGCATGCTAGTCATGGATGACACGTTGGTTCGGGCTGCGCTGGATATGTCTGGACGGGCATATCTGATCTGGAAGGTTGACTTCACCGCCTCGAAAATCGGTTCGTTTGATACAGAACTGGTGCGCGAATTCTTTACTGCATTCGCAATGAACGCTGGGATGAACCTTCACATCGAGCGTCTTGATGGCGTGAACAGCCACCACATTGCCGAGGCCAGCTTCAAGGCTGTTGCGCGAGCATTGCGGGACGCGTTGGAAACCGACCCACGTAAGGCGGATGCGATCCCTTCGACCAAAGGTACGCTAAGCGAATGACTACGGTTATTGTTGACTATAATTCGGGCAACATCCACTCGGCTGAAAAGAGCTTTCAGCGGATGGCTGGCGAGGTTGATGCGGGG
>JAGLUD010000208.1 GCA_023134935.1 Paracoccaceae bacterium
ATCACAGACAACAATGTTGTTCTGTTTATGAAAGGCACATCGGACGCGCCACAGTGTGGGTTCTCCAGCAAAGTTGCAGGGATCCTGAACTATATGGGCGTTGAGTTTAAAGACGTTAACGTTCTGGCCGACGAAGGCGTTCGCCAAGGCATCAAGGATTTCTCGGATTGGCCGACAATCCCGCAGCTTTACGTCAAAGGCGAGTTCGTTGGTGGTTGCGACATCATCATCGAGATGACGCTTTCCGGCGAGATGGATACGTTGTTCACAGACAACGGCGTCACCTTCAACAAAGAAGCTGCTGACAAAATCCGCGAAGCAAACGGTTAAGCTTTTCTAAATTTAATGCATTAAGCCCTGTCCTTCACGGCGGGGCTTTTTATTTGCGCTCTATCTCGTCGGCCAGTTCTTCTAGGCGAAGCACGGCGTCTTCATAGGAGCGCAGCAAGACTTCCTCGTTCGGGAAGGCTTTAGGCGCGGCGGCAGCCAAGGCGGAGTTGCGAACCTCGGCGGCGCGAAGTTGGCCTTCCATTTCTTTAACCCGTTCGGCTGACGCGCGGGCCTGCCATTCGAGTTCTTTGATTTTGTCGGCTAGCATAAGGCCGGACATCAACAACATGCGGGCCTCGGTAACGCGGCCAATCTGGGCTTGGAGGGTGTCTGCCTCTGCACTCAGCAGTTTGGCGGCGGCTTCGAGGTGTGGTTCTTCGCCCTCGTTACAAGCAAGTGCGAAATTTCGGTTACCGATCGTGACGTTGACTTCAGGCATTATCATTTCCTTCCATCAACGGATTCAACTGTTCGATCAATTTGTTAACCTCTGCCAAATCATCCTCGCGTTGGGTCCGCAACTGGTTCAGCTGGGTTTGCAATTTCGCGTTATTTTCTTGTTCAGCCGCCAGTGCGCCGTTTTGATTATCCTGCGCGCTTAGTGCCGCCGATATCCGGTCTGTCGCTGATTTAAGACGATCTTCCAAAGTCTTCAATTCGTTCATTTCTGTTCTTCCCGCGTCGATCAAGGCTTCTGCGAATCGCATTTCGATAACAATAGGAGGATTATAACCACATTTCACGCGTTTTACCGCTCTTTTGAGATACCTCGCTGCTTGACCCTATTGGCGAGGCTGATATCAACGCAGGGAACCTATTATCAAAGGATATCGCCGTGAACATTGAAGACCTTCGCAATCAGCACCCCGACCACTGGAACAAAGCCGCCGCGTTGCGGATGTTGGCAATCGACGCGGTTCAGGCCGCGAACTCGGGTCATCCGGGAATGCCGATGGGTATGGCCGATGTCGCCACGGTGCTTTTCGAAAAGCACATGAAGTTTGATGCATCTGAACCGCGTTGGCCAGATCGGGACCGCTTTGTGCTGTCTGCGGGTCACGGATCGATGCTTCTTTACGGGCTGCTTCACCTGACAGGTTACAAAGACATGACGATTGAAGAGATCGCTAATTTCCGCCAGATGGGTGCGAAAACGGCGGGGCATCCGGAATATGGTCATGCCGAAGGAATTGAATGTACTACCGGCCCGCTGGGCCAAGGTATCGCAACGGCTGTTGGTATGGCGATGGGTGAACAATCCATGGCATCGCGGTTCGGTAAAAAGCTGGTTGACCACCACACGTATGTGATTGCTGGTGACGGCTGCCTGATGGAGGGCATCAGCCACGAGGCGGTTGGGCTGGCTGGCAAACAGCGGTTGGGCAAGTTGATCGTGCTTTGGGATGACAACGGTATTTCCATTGATGGTAAAGTCGAGCTTTCGGATATCACGGACCAGATGAACCGCTTTGCGGCGTCGGGTTGGTCGGTATTCTCGTGCGACGGACATGACCCCGAGGCAATCGACAAAGCAATCAAGCAGGCCAAGCAAAGCCCGCGGCCATCGCTGATTGCGTGCAAAACGCATATCGGTTTTGGCTCGCCTGCCAAGCAGGATACGTCGGGGGCGCATGGTGCGCCATTGGGTGACGCGGAAATCGCGTTGGTTCGCAAGGCTTATGGCTGGCGCTCCGGTCCGTTCAAAATTCCTGCGGATATCAAATCTGCTTGGGAAGCCATCGGTTCGCGTGGTGCGGCGGATAATGCGGCTTGGGTTGAACGCAAAACTTCTATTTCCGAACGCAAACAGGCCGAGTTTGATCGTGTTGTTGCAGGTGTTGCGCCTAAACGTCTGGGTTCTGCGGTACGTGGGTTGAAGAAACAGATTACGGCTGACTTGCCGAAGATGGCGACACGCAAATCCAGTGAAATGACTTTGGCGGCGATTAATCCGGTGATGCCGGAAACAATTGGTGGCTCGGCGGATTTGACCGGATCCAATAACACGCTAACGGCAGATATGGGCACATTTGACGCCGATAACCGTGGCGGGCGTTACGTTTACTACGGTATTCGCGAGCACGGCATGGCGGCAGCGATGAACGGCTTTGCGCTGCACGGTGGTTGTGCGCCTTATGGCGGTACGTTCATGGTGTTCAGCGATTACGCCAAGGGCGCGATGCGTTTGTCTGCGCTGATGGGGCTTCGGGTGGTCTATGTTCTAACCCACGATTCCATTGGTCTGGGTGAGGATGGCCCAACACACCAACCGATCGAACATCTGGCAATGATGCGCGCGACGCCAAACCTTAACGTCTTCCGCCCTGCGGATACGATTGAAACGGCAGAGGCGTGGGAACTGGCGTTGTCGGCTGAAAGCACGCCTTCGGCATTGGCGTTGACGCGCCAAGGGTTGCCGACGGTTCGCACCAAGTACACCAACAAGAACCTGACTGCACAGGGTGCGTATGTTCTGAAAGATGCGGAAAACAAACGTCAGGCGATCTTGATGGCGACGGGTTCCGAAGTGGAAATCGCCCTTGCCGCACAGGAAATGCTGGAAGCCAAAGGTATAGGCACCCGTGTGGTTTCTATGCCATGTTGGGAGCTGTTCGAGGCGCAGGACGAGAAGTATCGCAAGCGCGTTCTGCCTGCGGGATCCGTTCGCGTTGGTATCGAGGCGGCTGCGCGCTTTGGCTGGGACAAATGGTTAACTGGCGAGCGTGGCAATTCGAAGAAGGCCGCGTTTGTTGGGATGGAGGGCTTCGGTGCCTCTGCCCCGATCGACGAGCTTTATGCGCACTTCGGTATCACTGCCGAAAACGTCGTAGCCCAAGTCGAAGCGCTGTTGACGTAATTCACCATAGTTTGAAACAAGGCTGGTCCGTCTGTCTAAAGCGGGCCAGTATGCGACATGGATAACAAAACAGCATTCTGGATGGCTTTGATTATCGTCTGCATCTTTGCAGCTGATATTTTCTATTTTGAATGGGATCTTTTGGTTTTCCTTGGCAAACAAGTTGCCCGCGCCAGCAATTGGCTAGCCTTCTGGCACAAGGTTTAAGGCCAAGCGTGGACTTGAGTCTTTCAGGTAACAATCCGCATAAATAAAATGTTTTCTCATTTTAGGGATTCCCTTAACGAATCACTTGTGACATGATTCGGATAGATGCGCAGCAAGCGCACGTTTGAGGCAGTCACTATGGAACAGGTATCC
>JAGLUD010000209.1 GCA_023134935.1 Paracoccaceae bacterium
CATGGTGCCCCAGAGTGCACGGCTGGCAGACGACCACCACCGCTGATGGTCGTTACCCATTTAAAGGCCGTTATTTACCTCCTGTCTCCACTCTAACGATATGTGTTGGGGGTACTGAACGGGCGTATCTCTATCGTTCCTCCCAATAGGTACCAGTAATAGATGTTAAAGGGGGAGTTTCTTGAATAACTGAGTTAGTTCGAGAGAGCAGGAATAGCAGCAAGAATTGTTAGTCTCGAATGTTCAGCCAGGCAGGGTTGCCCGCCTAGCTGAATTGTTAATAACTGCTTAACCTATCAAGCTGCCGAAGCGGCCTTATGCGTAGCGCAGAGTGCTTGCAGTTTCCCGACGCCAACCGGTTCATCCGCCTGCATTGGAACGACGGCGAAACGTGTCGAGAGGTCATCGCGCACTTTGGCGATTTGCTCATGTTCCGAATACGCGCGTTTTTGCAAAATCGGTTGCGTGGTCACAGCCGCCGCAAGACTTGAATTTACAATCCAACCCCAAGGAGTGATACTGGCACGTTGCAGATCTTGTTGCAAATGCGCGGCCTCTAGTACGGGTGTTGTTTCGGGCAGTGTCACAATCATGATCTTGGTTTGTTTGGGGTCTTGCAGGCGCATCATTGGCGTAATCAGTCGTGCTTTGTCAGCCTCACCCTGATGGCGCATGATGTCTTTGTTATACGAACCGGTTGCATCCAACAGCAACAACGTGTGGCCGGTTGGTGCAGTGTCCATAATCACAAAATGACGGGAACTTTCACGGATAACCTTTGAAAAGGCCTGAAACACCGCGATTTCCTCGGTGCAGGGCGAACGGAGGTCTTCCTCCAGCATCGCACGAGCCTGATTGTCCAGATCTCGACCCTTGGTGGCCATAATCTGTTCTTGATACTTAGCGGTTTCAGCTTCGGGATCAATTCGGCTAACAGTCAAATTCTGTTGTTCGCCACTTAAGGTCTCGGTGATATGGGCGGCTGGGTCTGTGGTCGTCAGCAGAACTTCGTGCCCGCGCGCGGCCAGTTCGGTCGCGACGGCAGCCGCCATAGTGGTTTTGCCCACTCCGCCTTTACCCATAAACATAACCAAACCTTTGCCGGGGGCTTCAATGCCATCAACCAGGTCACCTAACATTGGAAAATCCGAGGTGTTCATCGCTTGCACGTTAGTGCTTTCCGGCATGTCTTCAGCGTCCGCAGCAAACCGTTTCAGCGCATCAAGACCCACGAGATTTTCCGAGCGTAGCGCAAATACTTTACGCGGCAAGGCGGCAACTTCCGGGGTCATGCCCTTCAAGAGCGTCCTCATCGCGCTTCAGCAGCGCTGCAGCCAGCGGATCGCCACCGGTTTCAGTTGGCATCATACCGTTGATCGCGAGTTGTTGGTTCTTAATACCGATCGCCGCAAGCTCATCCGAGGTTCGGGCAACTTCAGCCAATGCTGACTGGCGTGGCCGTGCCACAAGGATCAATCGTGTTGTTTCAGCGTCAGACAGGCGGTCAACGGCTGCCGCATAGCGGTCACGTTGTTTTTCCAGTCCGGCGAGCGGGCCGAGGCATGAAGCATCACCCTTGCCTTCTTCGAGGAAGCCGGACCATGCGCCAGGTAATTTCAGCATGCGAATGGTGTGGCCTGTTGGGGCAGTGTCAAAAACAACATGGTCATAACGGCTAAGTAGATCGTTATCCGTCAGCAATGCTGTAAATTCGTCAAATGCCGCGATTTCGACAGTACAAGCACCCGAAAGCTGCTCTTCGATGCTGCGTAGTGCGTCTTCGGGCAATAGTCCACGCATTGGACCAACGATCCGTTCGCGATACTCGGCGGCGCTTTCCTCGGGGTTGATCTCGATTGCTTCGAGGTTTTCGACATTGTTAATCGGCGTAATTTTGTTACCGATATCAGTGGCAAAAACCTGCCCAACATTGGAGGCTGGATCGGTGCTGACCAGCAAAACTTTTTTGTTATCGGCCGCAAGGCTTAGCGCCGTGGTGCAGGCCAACGAGGTTTTACCAACTCCGCCTTTGCCAGTGAAAAACGTAAATTTCGGGAGATTATCAAACATGGGGATTTCCAATAATGTTAGGCCAAATTAACAGCAGCCGGAGGACGCTTCTTCTTCATTGCCACCACAGCAACCATCTGAGGATTTGGGTGCAGCCGCAGAAAGCTCCACGTCAACCCAACCGGCCATTTCGGCGCGATCCGGAAAACAGCCTTTGGAACGAGTTTCACCGTTAACCAATACAACAGGCAGCCCGTCAACACCGTCGCTATCCAGCACAGCTTTGACCTTGGCATTTTCTACAAAAGCCATCGGCTCGTTCGAAATATTGATGCGGGTTACATCAATGCCGACACTTTTCAGCCAATCAAGATCAGCAGCAAAGTTTACCAGATTTTGATCAACATCGGCTCCACAAATTCCGGTAGAGCAGCACATTGCAGGGTCATAAACTGTTAAGGTTGTCATAATATTCTCCATTTGGAAGGTGTTAGAGTATTTGTGTGATCGCAGCCGATAGTTGCTGCAAAGCGGATGTAAGTTTTGCCTTCGTGCAGGCGATATTGAGGCGGGCGAAGCCTTCTCCTTCGACGCCAAAGGCTTGCCCGCGCGTCACGGCCCAGCCTGCGCGCGTGCGAAGGAACTTGGTCAGTTCATCTGGCGTAAGACCGAGTTTGCGGAAATCCAGCCACATTAGAAAAGTGCCCTCCGGCTCGATCATTTCTACGTCGGGTAAGGTCGCAATTTGATCGCGAACCAGCGCTACGTTCCCCGCGAGATAACTCAATACATCATCCAGCCACGGGCCGCCCTCGCTATAGGCAGCGGTCATCGCCGCACTGGCAAACGCGTTGTTTTTGTTGACGGTTAAACGGCTGTTTTCCACTTGAAATGCGTTTCGGCGGGCATCATCGGAAATTACCGTAAACGCCGAACAACATGCCGCGATGTTAAAACTTTTGGCCGGAGAAAGACAGGTAATCGCATTCTGTGCGTAGTCAGGTCCAAGACTGGCAAAAGGGGTGTAGTCGTGACCCTCAAAGGTAATATCGCCATGGATTTCATCCGATACCACAAGAACGTTGTGGCGCGCACAAATGTCACCAAGTTTCGCCAGCTCTGCCCGCGTCCAGACGCGGCCAATCGGATTATGCGGGTTACACAGGTAAATCATTTTGGCTTTAGCATCTGATGCCAGTTGCTCCAACCCATCGAAATCCATCGTGTAACGGCCATCTTTTAGGATAAGTGGGTTTGAAAGCAGCACGCGGTTATTTTCTTTAAGGATGTCATAAAAATCAAAGAAGACAGGTGGTTGAACAATCACACCTTCGCCTGCCTTGGTAAATATTGAAGCGGCAATCGCCAACGTGTTTAAGATGTTGGGAGAGCGTAGAATATGACTGGCGTCGACATCCCAGTCGTGGCGCGTTGCCAGCCAACCGGTTAAGGCCGGCATCAGTTCGTCCGGCATTGCCTCATAGCCAAAAACGGCGTGATCCAGCCGTTTTTGCAATGCAGTCAACACGGGCTGCGGCGCTTTGAAATCCATATCGGCAACACCGGCAGGGAACAAACCCATACCATCTGCTCCAAGCACCATGCGGTGCACCTTTAGCGCCGGAACTTCGCGTCGATTGATGTCTTGGTCCAGCGGATTAGTCATCTGCGAGTAGCCATTTGAAAGTTAACGTTGCAGCAGTGGCCCCAATCAATTGCATGACGATAAACATCGTGACATGCGAAGGGTTAATTCCGGCGAAAGTGTCGGAGAAGCCGCGTGCGATCGTGACCGCAGGGTTGGCAAACGACGTTGACGCCGTGAACCAATAAGCTGCGGTGATGTAAAGGCCGACCGCGTACGGGATTGCTTCAGGGCGCGAGCGGACCAATCCAAGGATGGTGGCGACCAACCCGAACGTGGCAACAAACTCGCTTATCCACTGGCTTATACCGGTCCGATCATGAGTAGATGGGTCGATCAAAGTATTTTCAAACATCAGGTGAGCGATCAATACACCCGTGATGCCGCCAACGACTTGTGCGATTACAAATAGGGCGGATTCCCGTGCGTTGATCTCTTTTCGGATGAAAAATGCCAATGTAACGGCGGGGTTGAAATGCGCGCCGGATATTGGGCCAAATACCAGAATCAGAACCACAAGAATCGCACCGGTCGGGATGGTGTTCCCCAACAGCGCGATGGCTACATTTCCGCCAGCCAAATTTTCAGCCATGATGCCGGAGCCAACAACAGTTGCTAGTAAAAATAGAGTTCCGAGCCATTCGGCAAACAGTCTTCTTTGCATTTTGTTCCGTTCCATTTACGAAAATTTTCGGCCATTACGGTAATCGCCGAAATATGGATGCCATAGAACACGGAGATTCTGTGTTGTCAAGATTTGATATTTCGGCTATTAACGAAATGAGAGCGTGCAATCACAGAAATAAGGGAGTCAAAAATGAACAACGTATTCAAAGGCCCCGACGCGCTGAAAGATTTCTTGAACCTCGGTAAGCACCCGAACTTACCGATGGTCGAGCTTCCGGCCTCGTTGAACCTGTTTGCAAAAGATAACGTGCGGATTTTCGCAAAACTG
Source organism: Paracoccaceae bacterium (assembly GCA_023134935.1). GTDB lineage: Bacteria > Pseudomonadota > Alphaproteobacteria > Rhodobacterales > Rhodobacteraceae > NORP23. The sequence continues at coordinate 4,611 of JAGLUD010000209.1, forward strand.
ATGGGCCTGTCACCGCTTGGCAATGTCAAAGCCGTTCCCGCGTTCAACATGATCCGCGAAATGTTTTTGCGCGGAGATATGGAGGGAGTGGAACGGTTGGTCGAAAACTCGTCTGGTAATACCGTGTTTT
>JAGLUD010000021.1 GCA_023134935.1 Paracoccaceae bacterium
CAACAACTGGGGTCCTTTCAACGGCGACGGCACTGGTAACGGTACTGGTTCGTTCAACTTCGGTTTCACCGGAAATGCTGACGGCAACGGTTTTGGCAACAACGGCTGGAACAACAACGGCAACAGCAATGGCTGGAACAACAACGGTAACGGCGCTGGCAACAGCAACGGTGCGTTCAACTTCGGTTTCAACGGCAACACTGACGGCAATGCTTCCGGTAACGGTTCTGGCAACAACGGCTGGGTTATGACTGAAAACGGCTGGCAGCAGTGGGTTTGGGGCGACAACGGTTGGGTTCTAACAGGTGCTCCGGCAGTTGAAGGCGAAGCAACTGAAGCTGCTCCGGCAGCTGAAGAAGCACCAGCAGCGTCTGAATAAGACCTGAAAGTTTAAAAACCCCGCTCGCCCTTGTTCAAGGGGCGGGCGGGAACCCAAACTGACAATAAAGAGAGCGACATGTCCTTTAGAAAACCTGCCACATTAGCGATAATACTGACAGTTTTTGGCTTGTCCGCCCCCGTGTTTGCCCAAAGTGCCCGTGATTTTACGGCGACAGCAGTGCAAACCATTCCAGAACAACCCTACCAGATAGGCCAGATTTCCAAGTCCGGTTCAAACATGCGGTTTGAATACAGACAAAATGGCACCACGCTGGTTAAAATTCTGCGCCCCACGGAAGGTGTCATTCTGATGCTTGATCCGCAAACGCAAACCTATATTGAATTTATTGGCCCCGCAGTTTCGCCTGATGTGGCCGACGGCCCTATATCCCCTTGCCCCGAAGCCACACCCGAGACTGAAGGTCTTATATGCGAGCGCGCTGGCGCGGATGTGTCGGTTTACGGTGTCCCAACCGAACGATGGTTGCTGGGTTATGAGCAGCAACAACCCCAAGTCCTTTTATGGGATCCCCTACGGCGCAAAACGTTGCGGCAGGAGTTTCCCGAGGGCAGTTTAATGAGCATGTCGTTTAACGCGATGGTCGATTTGTCCGGTCGCCAAACGGAATACTGGACGATTGATTACACCACGCCTGGTCAGGCACCGCTTAGCACCGGCTGGTGGTTCGATCCGACCCTGCGCGTAGTTGTGCGCGAAGATTTACCCGGTGGCGGTAGCCGTCGGCTTGAAAACATTCAGGCAGGTCCGGTTGATCCGGCATTGTTTGAAGCACCTACTGGTTGGCAAAAGCAGGAAATGCCTGCAACGCCCGCCCCCGTAAGCGAATAACCAATTTGAAAGAGCACATGATATGTTGACGTTATATGCAAACCTAAAAGGCGGCACCGGCAAAAGTACGGTGGTGTTCAACATGGCCATGTGGCGCGTGGCGCAGGGTAAGGCGGTCACGGTATGTGACCTCGATCCGCAGCGCACGGTTACTGATGTGGCGATGATCCGTGACGAAGACGGTATCGAACCTTCGTTGAAAGTTGTTCACGAGCTGCCCGCCAAAGGGAAGGCCCGTGGTGATTGGCTGATTGATGTGGGTACGTCGGACATGGAAGCCGTACGTGCTGCGATTGCGATCTGTGGGCAGATTATCATTCCCGTCACGCCATCGCAGGCGGACTTGTGGGCGACCCAGCGGTTTTTGGAGATCGTTAAACAGGAACGTGGAAAGGGCAAAATGCCCAAGATCAAAGCGTTTATTAATCGCGCCGATACCCACCCGCTGGCGCGTGAAAATGACGAAACGCTAGAGGCGTTGGATACTTTGAAGCAGATCGATGCGCTGCCCACTATGATGATGCAACGGATGGCGTTCCGGCGCTCGTTCTCTGAAGGGTTGGCGGTGTTTGAGATGGAACCAAACGGCAAAGCGGCGGTGGAATTAGACGCATTGGCTGAGGCAATTTACGGGTAAGGCTAGGCCGCCCAAATCAAAATATAAATAAGGAAATTTTCAATGATGATGCCATTTGTAAGACTGATCGCCATCTACATAATTGTCGTATTGGCCGTCTTTGCGTTCTTCAAGCGCGATGCGCTGATGGCACTGATTGGCGGACCAGAGGCCGAGGTGGTCATGGCCGCCGAGCCTGCAGCACCTGCACCCGTCGCGGAGCCAGTGATGGCACTACCAACGCCTGAACCTGTGTTTGCCCCGGCGGATGCGGCTGTTTCACGCCCAACCGACCCGCAAGATATGGAAACTCGTCTGGGCGAAGCGCGTCAGGCTTTTTGGGGTGGCGATGCCGTCACTGCCGAGTTCCTTTACAAAGGTCTATCCAACGATTTCCCGAACGACATTACTGTTAAGGGTGAACTTGGAAACCTATACTACAATTCCGGCCGTATGAGCGAGGCTGCCACGCAGTTTCACGCCGTTGGGTTATTGTCGCTTGAGGCTGGTAACACAGGCCAAACAATGGCTATGATCGGGGTGTTGCAATCTATCGCGCCGGACTTGGCCGCGGATTTGAGAGCGCAGGCCGATCAACAGAATTAATAGGTGGGAGTATCCATGAGCCAGTTTCTTAAAAAGCGTCTCGAAAATCTGGAAAACCATCTGAAGGCGGAAAACCCAGCCTTGTTGGAAGTCCTGCCGACGTATTACAAACTGGATAAAATTCTGTACCGGATCGGGCTGCTTGATCGGGAAAGTTCGCTTGCATCACGGATTTCATGGTGGCCGCTGATTTCGGTTCTGGGTACGTTTTCGTCGGGAAAGTCGACGTTTATCAATGACTACGTTGGTGAAACGCTGCAAGATACGGGCAATCAGGCCGTTGACGATAAATTCACCGTGATCTGCTACGGTGCTGGCGCGACCGAAGGCGGGCAGACGTTGCCCGGTTTAGCGCTGGACGCAGACCCTCGATTCCCATTCTTCGGGATATCCCACGAAATCGAGAAAGTTGCCAAAGGCGAGGGCAACCGGATTGAGAGTTACCTGCAACTGCGCACGACCAATCAAAGCAAGATCAAGAACAAGATCATCATTGATTCACCGGGGTTTGATGCAGATGATCAACGCCGCGCGACGTTGCGGATTACGGACCGAATCATCGACCTGTCTGATCTGGTGCTAATATTTTTCGATGCACGTCATCCGGAACCGGGTGCGATGCAGGACACGTTGGAACATCTGGTTAAACGTACCGTTTCGCGTGCGGATACGGCGAAATTTTTCTATATCCTTAACCAAATTGATACGGCTGCCAAAGATGATAATACCGAAGAAATCGTCGGCGCTTGGCAGCGTTCGATGGCGCAAGGTGGGTTGTCGTCAGGACGGTTCTATACGATTTACAATGAAAAGGCCTCGGTTCCGATTGAGGATGAAGCCCTTCGCGAACGCTTCCAGTCCAAGCGCGACGCTGATCTAAAAGCGATCCACGACCGCATGAACGAAGTCGAAGTGCAACGCAACTACCGCATCGTTGGCGTGCTGGAAACCGTTGCGAACGAGTTGGAACACGACATCCTGCCGAAACTGCGCGAGGCCAAAGCCAGCTGGCGCCGCGGCGTTCTTATCGGTGATGGAATCGCGTTGGCAGGTGTTGTTCTGCTGGCCGTCGGCTTGATGAGCTATTTCCACTGGCTACCACCCGCAGCGATATTTACGTTTGAGTGGCTGCAAACCAACCTGTGGAACGCAATCGCCAGTGTCGTTGCTGTGATCATTATGGTTGGCGCGTTCCATTATTGGGTGCGCGGCGCTGTTGCCAAACGTGTTGCCGCTAAACTGAGCGAAGCATACGGTCAGGTAGAGTTGAACCTGCGCCAAGCCTTCTTGAAGAGCGCTGGTGGCTTGCACTCGATCTTCCGCGTCGAGCCTGTTGGCTGGGGAACGCGCGCGAAAAAGCACATGCGGATGGTGCGCGAGATTGCGGCGAACCATATTCAGACCCTGAACGACCGTTTCGCTGATCCGTCTGGAAAATCCGACGTTCAGATTGACGAAGCAGCCATTGAAGAAGCCATAGCAGAGGAACCTGCTGAAAGCCCTACTGAATAAATGAAATAATAAGGTCCGATTATGTCTACCACTCCATGCCCGCTACCAACTGGCCGCTGCGCCGACCCCGAATTTCGTCTAACTATCTATGAGGCAGGTCATGCGCTGACCGCCCGCGCGTTAGAGCTGAAAATCATTTCGGTTCAAATGTTTCCGCGCCCACCGATGTTGGTGAGCGAGAAGACCTTCTCCGGTAACAAAATCGGCCCGTTGGTGCAGACGCTGGAAAACCGTGTGATCGAATTGTTCGGCGGACAAATCGCCGAAACCGAGGCTTGTTCTTCAAGCTCTTGTTGCAGCGGGGATGTGTCTCGGATCGACGAACTGACCCGCCTTATTGTCGGGCTTAGCGGCAAAAGCGATCCGGAGTCAGTTTGGTTCGAACTGGAAGATGTGGCGGAAAGCATCTTCGAGGATCAGCGATATCGAGACGCAATTATTCCAATTGCTGAGTTCTTGCACCAACGGGTGCTGGATGGCTGGGAGATAATCGACGGCGACGACCTAGAGGCCGAGATGGACAAGTATGTTCCGATGGCCCCCAAACCTAGCGGATTGAAAAAGTTTCTATCGTTTGGAAATTAACGTCCCAAATTGGGTGTCTGGCGCTTTGGCGCACATTGTGATGCTCGAGTGATGACACTCGCCTTTGCCACTCGTATTAGCTTACGCCCGCGAATCGCGGGTTATGAATGAATGTTGGCATTTTTGGTGAACTCTTGTTAAGGTTGAATTGTCTAGAACTAGCGTCCGACGCTTGGTGACTTACTTGATGTAGTGTGTAGTAATGGGTAATTTGGTATGATTTTGGCGAATTTTTGGGAGTTTTCCCGTTCG
>JAGLUD010000210.1 GCA_023134935.1 Paracoccaceae bacterium
GCAGCCATCTGCGCTGCGTAAGGTGTAGACTTACGCGAGCCTTTGAAACCCATAGTACCAGCCGAGGACCATGCAATCGCATTGCCCTGCGCATCAGCGATCAGGATTTTTGTGTTATTGAAAGAAGAGTTAATGTGCGCAACACCTGTTGAGATGTTTTTGCGGACTTTCTTCTTCATACGAACTTTTTCACGTGCCATTAGATCAACCCTCCCTTATTTCTTCTTACCAGCAATGGCCTTTGCAGGACCTTTGCGAGTACGAGCATTCGTGCTGGTACGCTGACCACGCACAGGAAGGCCACGACGGTGACGTAGGCCACGGTAGCAACCAAGATCCATCAGGCGTTTGATGTTCATCTGAACTTCACGGCGACGATCGCCTTCTACCTGGTAGTTCGCGTCGATATGCTCGCGGATCGCCAATACTTCGGCGTCGGACAATTCGTTTACGCGACGAGGACCTTCGATTTTCACAGCTTCGCAAATCGCCTGTGAAGACGTGTTGCCGATGCCGTGGATATAAGTCAGGGCGATTACCACCCGTTTATGTGTGGGGATGTTAACCCCTGCAATACGTGCCAAAAAATGGCCTCCATTCTCTCGTTTGCGGCTCCGTCACTCCGGAACCTTTTTTCACAACTAAAACCCACCGTCCGTGTTCAGGCTGGTGGGCCATTCGCCCATAACTCGGGCCGAGTTTTTTGCGGTCCGAATCGGATTACGCAAACACAACCCTTTCGGGAAGTTCGCGGATTATAGGAGCATCCGCAGCACCGTCAACCCCGATTAACAGGGCTAATTCTTATCAGGCCAGCGCGCTGCTTACGCGCGCTGCAACTTCGTCTATTTCACCAAGGCCGTCGATACGTTTCAGCTGGCCTTTGGCGTAGTAGTAACCGATCAACGGCGACGTATCACGATAGTAAGCCATCAACCGCGTGCGCAGCGATTCTTCGTTATCGTCTGCACGTCGGGTGAAATCGTGGCTACCACAATTATCGCATTCGCCTTCTTTCGCAGGCTGCTTGGTCACATCGTGATAAACCGCGCCACATTCGCTGCATGTAAAGCGACCGGTGATGCGTGAAACCAAAGCCTCGTCATCAACTTTCATCTCGACAACTGCGTGAAGGTGCTGACCCTTGCGGTCCAGCAAATCACCCAATGCATCGGCTTGCGCCAAGGTGCGTGGAAAGCCGTCGAAAATAAAACCGTTGCCGCTCGTATTAGTATCTAGTTGCTCGGCGATCAGGCCAATGACGATCTCGTCTGTCACAAGATCACCACGATCCATCACCGCTGCAACCTGCTTGCCCATTTCAGTACCGGAAGTTCGTGCTGCGCGCAGCATGTCACCAGTAGACAATTGAACCATATCCCGCTCGGCAACCAACCGATGCGCCTGAGTTCCTTTTCCAGCGCCCGGTGGGCCAAGCAGAATAATGTTCATTTACGATGTCCTTTGGATTTCGCTTTGTTCTTGCCACGCAGCTTCGATTTCTCGATCAGGCTTTCGTACTGATGTGCCATCATGTGTGACTGAACTTGCGTAATCGTATCCATAGTCACGGAAACGATAATCAGCAGCGATGTACCACCGAAGTAGAACGGGATAGCCGTTTTGGAGATCAGCACCTCTGGCAACAGAACAACTGCTGTCAGATAAGCCGAACCGACGACCAACAAACGCACCATGACATAATCAAGATAAAGCGCGGTTTTCGCACCCGGACGAATGCCCGGAACAAAGCCACCTTGCTTCTTCAGATTGTCAGCCACGTCTTCCGTCTTGAACGCCACATTGGCGGTATAGAAGTACGCGAAGAAAACAACCATCGATGCGTAGAACACCATGTACAATGGCTGTCCACGGCCCATGTAGGCCGCAATCGTTGCAGCGATACCAGTGCTGTCAGAACCTGCGAATGTTGCGACAGTTGTTGGCATAAGCAGCAAGGAGCTGGCGAAAATCGCGGGGATAACGCCGGCAGGGTTAAGCTTAACCGGAAGGTGACTGCTTTCGCCGCCATAAACCTTCATGCCAACTTGGCGCTTCGGGTACTGGATGTGGATCTTGCGCAAGGCGCGCTCCATGAACACCACGAAGGCGATCACGGCAACGACCATCACCATAACGCCGATAATCAGTGCAGGGCTAAGCGCGCCGGAACGGCCGGATGCAAAGAACTGCGCCAAAGCGGCAGGAAGTTCGGCAACAATACCGACGAAAATGATAAGCGAGATACCGTTACCGATACCGCGTGCTGTGATCTGCTCACCAAGCCACATAAGGAACATGGTGCCGCCAACCAGCGTGATCATCACGGTTGCACGGAAGAACAAGCCCGGATCAGACGCCAAGCCCTGCGATTCAAGGCCAGCAGCCAGCGCATAGGATTGGAACATAGCAAGGAAAACCGTACCGTAACGTGTGTACTGGTTGATTTTCTTACGGCCCTGCTCACCCTCTTTTTTCAACGCTTCCAACTGTGGAACCATTGATGTCAAAAGCTGAATGATAATGGAGGCCGAAATATACGGCATAATACCAAGCGAGAAGATCGCCATACGGCTGACCGCGCCACCTGTGAACATGTTGAGCATGTCACCGATACCACCACGCGTGGATTCAAAAAACGCCGCCAACTGTGTCGCGTCGATACCCGGAACGGGGATGTATGTGCCCAAGCGGTAAACCAGCAACAAACCAAGCGCAAACATGATGCGTTGTTGAAGCTCTTTGGCTTTACCGAAAGAACCCCAGCTGAGGTTCGATGCCATTTGTTCTGCTGCCGATGCCATTCGGATGGCCCTCCCAAAACTGCGCCGCCGAACCCCCTATCGGGAGGTACCAGCGGCGCGAAATATTTTCACTGTCTAAGATGTAAGGCGCAAACGGCGCGCCCACAAGTCATTCGCGCCACTCTTTTAGGCTTATGCCGGAAGAGTTACGGAACCACCGGCTTTCTCGACTGCAACAACCGCAGATTTCGAAGCACCAGTAACAGTCAGATTTACTTTAGATGTCAGCTCACCTTTGGCAAGAAGACGTACGCCGTCCAACTTGCGACGAACGAGACCGGATTCAATCAGGACATCTTCAGTGATGTCTTTTTTGGCGTCGATCTTCTTCTCGTCGATGAATTTCTGAAGGATACCTAGGTTGATAACCGCATGCTTCTTAGGGTTACGCATGTTGAAGCCACGTTTAGGCAAGCGCATGTATAGCGGCATCTGGCCACCCTCAAAACCGCCAATAGTAACACCCGAACGGGATTTTTGACCCTTGATACCACGGCCACCCATTTTACCGGTACCGGAACCTGGACCACGGCCAACACGCTTACGCGATTTGGTTGCACCGGGGTTATCGCTAAGTTGATTCAATTTCATGACGCTATCTCCTTTGGCCGGAACTACCCCCCGATTGCGTCTAAAGGGGTAAACACGGCATTACATTTGATTCTGTGAACGGTTGTCCACCGCGTGCGTATAGACCTGTTGCGCGGGGTTATCAAGAGGTTGTGAAGGTAGAGCGGCATTGGCCGTTAACCTTTGGCAAATTGGTCGGAATTTCGTGTGCACAACCCGTACACAATGCGT
>JAGLUD010000211.1 GCA_023134935.1 Paracoccaceae bacterium
GAATTGTTGGCGGTGATGCTTGGCGAACCCGCACCCGATTTATCCGGTGCCTCGCTTAAGGGTACGCGGTTCATGGTTCTGGAAACGGTGGCGTTGCAGGATTGTCGGGCCGAACCGTTGGCCGCGTTTGAAGGCGCGGTTGCGCATCTGCAAGCGGCAGGGGCCGAGGTTGTTCGGGGCAAAATCCCGGAAGTGGCGCGTTCGATGGAGCTGGCAGCATGTCTGTTTACATCGGAGGCTTACGCCCAATGGCACAAAGAGATCGAGGCGAACCCTGACGCAATGTTCCCGCCGGTTCGTGAACGGTTCCGTGCGGGCGCAGAGTTTTCCGCTGTTCAGTTCATCGAGAGCTGGCAAGAGTTGCGGCAACTTCGGGCTGTTTACCAGAACGCGACGGCAGGGTTTGATGCAGTGCTGGTACCGTCTTCGCCAATCCTCCCACCGGATATCGCGCGGCTACTGTCGGATCATGAGTATTTCATAAGAGAGAATTTGTTGGCTTTGCAAAATACCCGAATAGGCAATCTTATGGGGTTATGTGGCCTGACGTTGCCAACAAACACGCCCAGGTGTGGAATTACAGCACTGTCTGATCCGTTCAGCGAGGCAAAGCTGTTGCGATTGGGCGCTGCAATGGAAGAGGTTGTGCGGGGGTGATTTATCTTATCGGAGGCGCGAGCCGGAGCGGGAAGACCTCGTTAACGCTGCGTTTATTGGAAGAAAAATCCATACCGTATTTAAGCACCGACGTTCTAATGATGGGCTTGCGTGGGGTCGGTTATAGTGAATATGCCAACGAGCAGGATGATATCGAAGTCGCCAAACATCTGGAAAATATCATGGCTCCGATGATCGAAAACCTTCGGTATTGCGGCGTGCCTTATGCGCTGGAGGGGGTGCATATACGCCCCGCCTTTATCCGCGCGATGATGGAGGAGGTGCCGGACACGGTGAAAGGGTGTATCCTTGGATATCCGGATATTTCATTGGATCAAAAACTTAAAGATATGCACACACACGCAGCGATCGCCAACAACTGGTTGATGGGAGAGGAGCCGGAATACCAGCGGCAACATCTTGGGCGTCATTTGGAAATTTCGAAGCTGGACCGACGGGACGCTAAAATCGCCGATGTCGCGTATTTCAATACTGGTGAGCGTTATGACGAAATCTTGGAGGAAGCGTTTAAGCATCTGGTGGGTTGATCGATGACATCGATGTAAACAGCTACTTTCGATGGTGTGCACTGGACCTGACGCGGGCAAAGATATAAACTAGAATTAACAAGGGGCACTTAGACCCCGTAATGAGGCAGATATGCAGTATCCCACACGGTTTTCAAACCTGCCGGAATATGCTTTTCCACGCTTGCGTGCGTTGCTGGACCCGCATCCAGCGGGCGGCGAGGTTTTGCATATGTCGATCGGCGAGCCGAAGCACAAGTTTCCCGACTTTGTGCCGGAATTGCTGCTGCGTCATGCTGATGGTTTCAACAAATACCCACCCAATGATGGTGCGCCAGAATTGCGTGGTGCGATTGCGACGTGGCTGGAAAACCGTTTTGATTTGAAATCGGTAGACCTTGACAAGAATGTGGTGAATTTGAACGGCACACGAGAGGGATTGTTTAACGCGGCTCTCGCGCTGTGCCCTGAGGAAAAAAACGGACAGCAGCCTGTCGTTTTACTGCCGAACCCGTTTTACCAGTGCTACATGGTGGCGGCGATTCAGGCAGGGGCTGAGCCTGTGTTTGTACCAGCGCCCGAAGATAACGGGTTTTTGCCAGACTTCGCGTCCGTACCCGAGGATTTGCTGGACCGCACGGCGATTGTCTACATGTGTTCGCCGTCCAACCCGCAAGGGGCGGTTGCGAGTAAGGCGTATTGGCAGGAATTGATCGCGCTGGGCGAAAAATACGATTTCCGCGTTTTTGCCGATGAGTGTTACTCCGAGATTTACCGCGACACGCCACCAACAGGTGCGTTGACCGCAGCGCAGGATATGGATGCGGACCCTGAGCGGGTTGTGATTTTTCACTCGCTTTCCAAACGGTCAAACCTGCCCGGATTACGCAGTGGTTTTGCTGCGGGCGGCGAAAACTCCATCGCGGCGATGAAGCAGTTAAGGAATTATACGGGTGCGCCTGTTCCTTTGCCAATCCAGATGGTAAGTGCCGCGGTGTGGGCAGATGAGGCACATGTCGTGAAAAACCGCGAAATGTATCAACGAAAATTTGACATTTCGGACCGAATTCTGGGAAACTTGGGTGGATACAACTCGCCGCAAGCAGGATTCTTTCTTTGGTTGAAGGCTGGCGACGGGGAAGCGGCCGCTTTGAAATTGTGGAAAGAGGCCGGTGTAAGGGTATTGCCCGGTGAATATCTGTCACGACCAAACGATCCACGTTTGGGTGGCGGTAATCCAGGGGCCGAGTATTTTCGAGTGGCCTTGGTAGCAGATGAACAGGAAATAGAGCGGGGGCTTTATGCCATCCGTGATACTCTGGGTGACCAGATGGGTGTGGGGAAATAGGTTTAATGGCACTGACAGCGACTCGCGATAAGGCGAAAAAAGCTAAAAAGGCAAAAAAGCCGAAACGGACGGTGAAAGCCAAGGCCGAAACGAAGCTGCGTCAGCGCGGCTCGGAGGCGTTGGGCTTTTTGCTGGTGGTGATCGGTGCGGCTGTCGCGGCAATGCTAGAGACCTATTTGCCATCTGACCCCAGTTTTTCCGTAGCGACGGACGCGGCCCCGCATAACATGTTGGGCGTCGTTGGGTCGTATATAGCCGACCCGCTGCACAAGGCGTTGGGTTGGGCGGCGTATGGTATTCCGTTGGCTTTGTTCGTTTGGGGCGTGCGGCTGGTGCTGCATCGCGGGCAAGAACGCGCGTTGTGGCGGGCGATTGCTGTGCCACCTATGATCGCTGCTGCGGCCGCGTTTTTCGCAACGCAAGTGCCGCCAGCTGGCTGGGCATATGAATACGGACCAGACGGAATTTACGGGCTGGGCGGGCTCTTTGGTGATACGGCTGTCAAAGCGATGTTTGTGCTTTTGCCGGATGGTGCCGTTGGATCCAACCTTCTGATGGTGACGTTGGTTCTGGTGCTTCTAACGATTTTGCTGGGCGCTTATGCGTTGGGCATGAACTGGGCTGAATGCAAAACCTGTGGGCGCGGCATGTGGAGCGGGTTTGTTTCCTCCTACTTCGGATTGCGTTGGATAACAGTTAAACTTTCCAGTGCGGTGTATGCAATCTTGGCGCTTCTTGGGGTCAAAGGATTGGACGCAGCCAGAAAGGCGCGCGAAAACCGCCGTGTTCGGGCAGCCGAAGCTGCGGAGCGTAGGGAAGTTGGCGAAGTGCGAGTTTCCTCGGAATTAGAAGATGGTGTGTCGCCTAGCGAAGATCGCCTTAGCGCACGGATTTCCGCAGCGGTACGGGCACGCAAAGGCAAAGATGCATCGGTTCCAGCACTTGGTGGCGTTCAGCGCGACGAAGAAGAGCCACCGATGATCGCGCGACGCAAAACTGATGTGGATGACGACGAAGTTGTCGATACCAACCCAATGGTTCTGAACAAGACTGTTCCCAGAGTGCAGCATAAGCCACCTAAACGTCCGGCGAAGTCTGTGCGGGCGCGCAAGGAAGAACAGCCAAGTTTGGCGTTGGAGCCGAAAGACGACGGGTATGAAATTCCGCCGATTTCGATTTTGTCCAACCCGACAGAGATCGTTCGCCACACCCTAAGCGATGATGCGTTGAACGAAAACGCGCGCATGCTTGAGAATGTGTTGGAGGATTACGGGGTTAAAGGGAATATCGTCAAAGTACGCCCCGGTCCTGTAGTCACCATGTACGAACTTGAACCTGAAGCAGGTATGAAGGCCAGCCGCGTTGTCGGCTTGGCGGATGATATTGCGCGGTCGATGTCCGCATTGTCGGCGCGTATTTCAACGATACCGGGCCGCTCGGTCATCGGGATCGAACTGCCGAATGATCACCGCGAGATGGTTCTGTTCCGCGAGATTATTGCCGCTAGTGCATTTGGCGACAGCAAGTTCCAACTGCCGTTGGCGTTGGGTAAGGATATTGGTGGTGAACCTGTGGTGGCCAACCTTGCCAAGATGCCGCATTTGTTGATTGCCGGTACGACGGGTTCAGGTAAGTCGGTGGGGATCAATACGATGATCCTGTCGCTTTTGTATACGCTTAGTCCGAAGGAATGCCGGATGATCATGGTTGATCCCAAGATGTTGGAGCTGTCGGTTTACGATGGTATCCCGCATCTGTTGTCACCTGTTGTGACGGACCCGAAAAAGGCGGTGGTTGCCCTGAAATGGGCCGTGGCCGAGATGGAAGAGCGTTACCGCAAGATGTCCAAGATGGGCGTCCGTAACATAGACGGATACAACGGCCGTGTGAAAGATGCGCTGGCCAAGGGCGAAGGTTTCAAGCGCACGATCCAGACCGGGTTTGATGACGCGACCGGCGAACCGGTGTTCGAAACAGAAGAATTCACGCCTGAAACTATGCCGTTCATCGTTATTGTTGTCGACGAAATGGCCGACTTGATGATGGTTGCTGGTAAGGAAATCGAAGCGTGTATTATGCGGTTGGCGCAGATGGCGCGGGCCTCGGGTATTCACTTGATTATGGCGACGCAGCGGCCTTCGGTCGATGTGATCACCGGTACGATCAAGGCAAACTTCCCGACGCGGATTTCGTTTCAGGTGACTTCGAAAATCGATAGCCGAACAATTCTGGGCGAAATGGGTGCGGAACAACTGCTGGGCATGGGCGACATGCTTTACATGGCTGCTGGCGGCAGGGTTACGCGTGTGCACGGACCGTTTGTGTCGGATGAAGAGGTTGAGGAAATCGTGAATTTCCTCAAGACGCAAGGCGAACCGACATATGTATCTGGCGTTGTTGAAGGTCCGGAAGGCGAGGCTGAAGCGAACGTCGATGCGTTGCTAGGGCTTGGTGGAAATACGGGCGGCGAGGATGCGCTTTACGATCAAGCTGTGCAGATTGTCGCGCGGGATCGGAAGTGTTCGACTTCGTACATCCAGCGCAAATTATCGATTGGATACAACAAGGCTGCCAAGATCGTCGAAGAGATGGAAGAGAACGGCGTTGTCAGCCAAGCCAACCATGTCGGGAAACGTGAAATTCTGGTGCCGGAAATCCAATAGTCGCCGATATCCGCTTATCGCGACATTGGCGGGTTTGAAATCCTGACAGGCAGGTATATGTTGAGCCTATGAAAAGACGTAATTTTATCATGGCGCTCGGCGCCGTTTCTCTGGTTTCGTTTGGCAATATCGCGAGCGCCCAGAATGCCGTTGTCGATGAGCTGAACGCTTATCTGAACTCTCTGATTTCAGCGCGGGCGCCTTTTACGCAGGAAAGCGCGGACGGCTCCACGTCTACAGGTACATTCTATCTGCAAAAGCCGGGGAAAATGCGGTTTGAATATGACGCGCCGTCGCCAGCATTGCTTGTCGCGGACGGGCAGGCCTTGGCGGTGTTTGACAAAAAGTCCAACCGTGGACCGCAGCGGTATCCACAATCCAGCACGCCTTTGTCGTTGCTGACACGACCAGATATTGACATTACACGTTCGAAATTTGTGCAAAAGCTCGAAGCGGGATCAATGCAGATACATCTGACGCTGTTTGACCCGGCCGAACCCGGCAACGGGTCCATCAAGATGATTTTTGACCGCAATCCCATGGCACTGGTCGAATGGATTATCGTTGATGGCTCTGGTTTGGAATCGGTTGTCAGACTTGGTAAGTTGACGACGAACATCTCGTTGGACAGCGCGTTATTCAGCATCCCGATGACCATTCGGGCGCTGGAAAACGACGGTTAAGGCAGGGCTTGTTTTTATAAACGCCAGCGTCCAGAATCGAACGTGAATTGTTTCGATCGGGCGACGTTTTGAATTACACGAAAACTTTGGAAACCGCAGAAGATGCTGCCGCGTTGGCGGTGGCATTCTCGGCACACCTTATGGGCGGTGATTGCTTGCTGTTGTCCGGTCCGGTGGGCGCGGGCAAGACACATTTCGCGCGCTCGATCATTCAGGCGATGATGG
>JAGLUD010000212.1 GCA_023134935.1 Paracoccaceae bacterium
TCGGGGAGGTTTGGCACACGGATTTGTACCGCCTTACCCATGTTGACGAGTTGACCGAGTTGGGACTGGACGATGCGTTCGATACAGCGATAACACTGGTGGAATGGCCGGATCGACTGGGTGCAACGCGGCCCGAACGGCATTTGGAACTTTCGTTTTCGATGCCAGATATTGATTCAGATACCCGCGTGCTGGACTTGGTTCCAAGTGGCGGGGGGTGGGACTGGTTATCCGACGTTTTTAATAAAGCTGCAAAAACCGTTAAACCGGTTTAACGAAATGTTTTTCGGAGTTACATCAATTGTTTAGTCCACAAACAACACCACGTGTTTTCGCCCTACCTTTAGGGATCGATTTCTCGCAAGCGTTTGTTGATGGGCTGTTGGAGCGGCTAGGTGGTCAGCCGCCTGAAGCCTTGGCCAAAGTTGTAATCTACGTGAACACCCGCCGCTCGGCGCGCGGGATTGAGGCGATTTTGGCAGGCAATGGTGCGCGTCTACTGCCTGATATTCGCGTGGTGACAGATTTGGCGCAAGACAGGGCCATGCCGTTGGCGACGCCTGTTCCGGCGTTGCGTCGCAAGCTTATTATCGCACGGCTGGTGGCTGCATTTATTGAACGCCAGCCCGATGTCGCGCCGCAGTCTGCTGTGTTCGATCTGGCGGACAGCTTGGGTGCATTGCTCGACAGTTTTCAGGGTGAAGGCTTGGCAATGGATGCGCTGGCAGACATCGAAGTTGGCGGACAATCCGAGCATTGGGAACGTTCGAAGAAGTTCCTCGAAATCCTGAACGAATACTGGAACAATCATCGCCCCGATAAAGCCCCTGACCCCGAAGAACGCCAACGTGCTGTGGCCGAAGGGTACGCGGCGCTGTGGGCCGTTGCGCCGCCGAAGCATCCAGTGATTATCGCTGGATCAACTGGGTCGCGCGGGGCTACCGCAGTGTTTATGCAAGCCGTCGCAGCGTTGCCGCAAGGCGCAGTAGTGTTGCCCGGCTTTGACTTTGACACACCGCATGACGCGTGGGAGGCGATGGCGGCAGACCATCCCCAATACGGGTTTGGGCAATTGGCCAAGGCGTTGGAATTCCTGCCTGAACCGCCTCTGTGGGCGAAGGTTTTGCCAGCACAAGTGACCCGAAACAAGGTGGTCTCACTGGCTTTGCGGCCCGCCCCTGTGACGGATCAATGGTTGCAAGAAGGTCCGCGTTTGGCCGGCGAATTGCCCAACGCGTGCGAGGGAATGACCCTGATCGAAGCCCCAAACCAACGCACTGAAGCCGAGGCGATTGCCATTCGCCTACGCCGAGCGGCGGACGAGGGGCAAAAGGCAGCATTGGTCACGCCGGATCGTGTTTTGGCACGCCGTGTGGCCTCGGTTTTGGCGAGGTGGGATATCTCGCCGGATGATTCCGCTGGTCGCCCTTTGCCGTTAACCCCGCCGGGCGTGTTTTTGCGCCGTTTGGTGGCGCTGGTCGGTTCGCCCTTAACGCCGGAGGGTCTGTTAGCGATCCTGAAACACCCGCTGTGCGGCGGGATTGAGGGACGCTCGAAACATTTGCAAATGACGCGAAAGCTAGAGCTGGATAAATTACGCGGAGGCGCACCGTTTATTGACTGGGCAGATTTGTCAGGCTGGGCAGTTGAGGCTGACGCGGAGCTTTGGATCGAGGCAATTCAAACTGCGTTGTTGCCGATTCTCGAAGCTACGCCGGAGATGGCTTTGGCCGACTGGATCACGTTGCATCGAAGTGTTGCTGTCCAGCTATCTTCAGGGCTTGATGAAACGGGGCCACTTTGGGACAAGGAGGCCGGCGAAGCTGCGCTAGAAACCTTTGCTGCGTTGGAAAAGGAGGCCGCCTTTGGTGGTGTCATTCCAGTGGTGCAGTATCGCGCGCTATTTCAGTCGGTATTGAACGAGCAGGATGTGCATGAAAAAGCCTACCTTCCCCATCCAGGAATCGCAATTCTGGGAACACTTGAAGCGCGGGTGCAGTCGGCAGATCTGGTTATTCTGGGTGGGTTGAACGAAGGGAGTTGGCCCTCAACCCCGCAGCCGGACCCTTGGATGAGCAGGGATATGCGCCGCCAAATCGGGCTGCCTTTACCAGAACGTCAAATTGGACTTTCGGCGCATGATTTCCAGCAAGCGATTGCCGCGCGTCAGGTGGTTCTGTCACGGTCTATCCGCGACGGTGACGCGCCCACGGTCGCCTCGCGTTGGGTGATACGGTTGTTGAATTTGCTGAGCGGGTTGGGGCCAGTCGGCACAACTGCGCTACATGATATGCGGGCACGCGGGCTTGACTTGCTGGCTCTGTCTGAGGCTATGAACCTGCCGGAACGGGATGTTGCACCGGCCGTTCGACCCTCGCCTAGCCCACCGGTTTCGGCGCGCCCTGACCGGCTGTCGGTGACGCGGATTGAGACATTGATCCGTGATCCGTATACGATTTATGCGGAGAAGGTGTTGAAACTTCGCGCACTTGATCCACCGGGAAAAGAGGCTGATGCGCGGGAACGTGGAACGGCATTGCACAAGGTGTTGGAGGTGTTTGTAGAGCGTACGCAGGACGGTTTGCCGGATGATGCCGAAGCCGTTTTTGTGGATGTTGCCCGCGAAGTTCTGGATGAATTTGTACCGTGGCCAAGTGTTCGGCGACTTTGGCTGGCGCGGCTACGCAAGATTGCGGGCTGGTTTGTTGCAGGTGAGCGGGTTCGGCGTGAACGAGCGGGGTTGTTGGCGCAAGAAATTTCGGGCAAGCGAAAACTTGGTGGCTTCACGTTGACCGCCAAGGCGGACCGCATTGATATGTTGGCGAACGGAAGTTTTGCGATTTACGACTATAAATCTGGCGGTTTGCCCTCGAAAAGGCAGGCGA
The DNA here is from genome assembly GCA_023134935.1 of Paracoccaceae bacterium. GTDB lineage: Bacteria > Pseudomonadota > Alphaproteobacteria > Rhodobacterales > Rhodobacteraceae > NORP23. Next base: position 2,886 of record JAGLUD010000212.1, read on the forward strand.
AAGAGTTTGCGGTGCAGCTGCCGCTTGAAGGGGCGATAGCGCAGGCCGGCGGGTTTGAGGGGATCGCCAAGGGCAAGGTCTCACATCTGGAATTGATCGGTTTAGGCGCGGGTGGCAAGGAACTACCGTTGGACTTCACTGACGAGGAAATTGACGAAATCTGGGGGCAGTTGGGCACGTTGATACAGGCATTCGGGTCCGAAAGTCTGGGTTACACAGCGCATTTACGACCCGAACGCATCCAATATTCTAGTGATTATGACCACCTGTCGCGCTTTGGCGAATGGCAGGATGGCGATGAATTTGAAGTGGAGGCGATGGAATGAACGCTATCGTTAAAGCTTCCGCGGCGCAGGTTCAGGCGGCAATTCCGGTGAATTCGACTTGGGTATCCGCAAATGCAGGTTCCGGCAAAACCCGTGTGCTGACCAACCGTGTTGCGCGGTTGTTGTTGGCTGGATGCCCGCCGCAGAAGATCTTGTGTTTGACGTATACAAAAGCGGCGGCGGCTGAGATGCAGAACCGCCTTTTCGGAAGTCTGGGCGCATGGGCGATGAAGGCTGACGCGGAACTGCGGGCGGAGTTGGAAACACTGGGCGAGGTCAATCTGGATGCGGACCAATTGCGACTGGCGCGCACGTTATTTGCCCGCGCGTTGGAAACACCGGGTGGACTGAAAATCCAAACGATCCACTCGTTCTGCGGCGGGATATTGCGACGGTTCCCGCTGGAGGCAGGCGTCTCGCCACAGTTTGTCGAAATGGAAGAACGGCAAGCCAAGCAATTACGAGCCGAGATTTTGGAAGAAATCGCAATCGAAAACGGCGCGATCTTTGACGGCATCGCGTGGCACTTGACGGGTGACGATACGGACGGGTTGCTGGACGGCATCCTGAAAATGCGCAGCGCGTTTGGAACGTTTGACGAAGATGCGATTGCGGCTGCCCTTGGTTATGAAGTCGGGCTAACGGACAAGGCAATCCTCGCGGCGGTAATGCAGGGTGTGAATGATACAGCGCTTGATCGACTGGCGGCTGCTATGGCGATCGGTGGTTCAAAGGATAAGGACTTTGCTTTGAAAGTTGGCGGCGGCCTGTCGGTCTCGGCGGGTGCTGCGCTGGATTTGTATGAAAGCCTTTATTTGACGGCTACGGGTACAGCAAAATCGGCGCGGGGGTTTCCGACCAAGGCCGTGACGAACGAAAACCCGTGGGTCAGTGAAATGATGGAGCAGCTGAAAGACCGCATGGTGATCGCGCGGGATCAACGGCTGGCTCGTAAAGCGTTTGAGCGGGCACGCGCGCTGCATGATTTTGCAGGTGAATTTCTTGGGCGGTATGACAGACGCAAAGCGTTGCTCGGTAAGTTGGACTTCGAAGATTTGATCGAGAAGACCCGCACGTTGCTGGGGCGTTCCAACATGGCAGCATGGGTTTTGTATCGTCTTGACGGCGGGATCGACCACATTCTGGTGGACGAAGCGCAGGATACTTCGCCCGCGCAATGGGATATCGTGCGAATACTGGCCGAAGAATTCCACGCAGGCGTGGAGGATCGCGAGACCCCGCGAACCGTGTTTGTCGTGGGCGATGAAAAACAGTCGATTTACTCGTTTCAGGG
>JAGLUD010000213.1 GCA_023134935.1 Paracoccaceae bacterium
CTACTCAAAGATATCCGCAGTGCCGGTCAGCGCCGCATCAAGCGCGGTGGTCGCGTTCAATGCACCGATCACGGTGAACAACAGCGAACGCCACTTCACGTAAGGCGCCTCGGTGACATAGATCGTATCCTCGTCGCGGATCGGGAACTTACCCGCCACCAACAAGCTGGATTGCGACGTTAGATCGACCAGATACGCAAATTTCTGAGGTCCGACCAGATCACTACGACCCAACACTCGATTAGCAATCGATGCAGGTTCTTCACGGAAAACAAAAATCCCTTTGGCATTCGATTGGCTGGAGCGAAGGCCACCCACCGCCGCCAATGCCTCTAGCACTGTCGGGTTGTGCGTTTCAAAACTGATACGCCGCTGACTTGTTGTACCCATGGAGATGAAATACCGCTCGTCCTTTTCCAGAACGATCTTGTCGCCTGCGCGCAGTGAAATGTCATTCGCCGGATTATCCAGCAGATCCTGGAACCATATCTCGCCAATGTCAGCCCCGCGCCGTACCGTGATTTTCACCACACTCGGATCAAGCGTTATGCCACCAGCGCTTGCCAACATGCCCGTCAATCGACGGCTGGACGCATCGATTGGATACACGCCTTGCCCACCGACACCACCAAGAATGCTGACGGTCGCGCCAGTACCAGCCTCGCGTCGCACTTCGATTTGTGGATCAGGTGTCTGGTCTTTCAAAAGGTCTGTAATCTTCAAACGCAGGTCATCAGGCGTGCTACCGCTAGCTTTAACAGTGCCCGCATAAGGGATGAAAATATTACCGAGCTGATCAACCTGCATCGCAGGCAAAGTCGTAACCTTCTGGCCAAGTGTCGAGAACAACCCGTTTTCGACGTTCTCCCAAATTGTGACCGTCAGCGTATCGCCAGCGTGAATTCGATCGATCGAAACAACACCTGCGTTGCGGAACGACTGGCTGAAACCTGATGATTGCACACGCGCGCTGGCATCTATTACCGATCGATTAACGTCAACGATATGAAGATCGCCACCATTTTCGACACTGCTGTCGTGGATATCTTTGACGCTAGGTCCGGATGAGGGCAGCCCGCAGGAGACTAAAAGCATGCAAGCGACGGGTAAAATGGCCAACCGGAAAACGCGTGCAAAATTGTTGGTCATAAGAATCATCCTGTCCATCTAACGAGCGGCGAAAATACCAACACACGCCAGCGGAAGCAAACCTTATGTAGTGCCGCTGACCAACGTCAGGCTGGCGCTGTTGGATTGCCCCAATTCCAGCTTGGTCAAATACGGATCGTCCTTCGAAAGCATCAGGTCAACCAACCTGCGCAGCAATTCTGCCCGCCCGCGCTGCGTATAATATCCGCCACCGATTTGCGAGGTCTCCAGCAGGAACTTCCGGTAATAATTGTACGATTCCGCATCCGGTGCGTCGGGTTCAGCGAAGAACTGAGCTAGTGTTTTGCCAGAAACCAGCTCGGGCTTTGAAAAGACCGAACGCCCCAGCGCATAGACCGGAAGGTTACGCCACAACGCCTGCTGCGCGGCGGTGGAGTTCACCGTAACCGTACTGTTAGCGCTGTCCAGCAACGGCCCCAGCTTCCCGCCCGGAATATACGAGACACGCGCCGAAACGCCTGCCTTCGCGGCTACGTTTCGAACTATATTTGGCAAGGGTTCACGGCCATCCTCAAACGGGTGTGCCTTGAAAACCAGCTTGTGATGCGAGGGCGCGCCGATGGCGAATTCGGCGACAACTTCCTCGATGAACTCCTCAACGGAATTGAAATTCGAGTGGCTTCGCAACGACGCATCATGGCTAAGTTGCAACAGCACCAAATGATAAATCGCCCCGCTTCGCAATAGACGCCGCGTCCGTATGCGTCGCTGAAGCCCGTGCAGCGGCATGCCCACCAGCTTGCGAAGATAGTATCCCAGTTCCTGTGCGACGGTGACCTGTCTATGGGGCCGATAGTTCCTGAAGCGCCTTGTCGGGAATGACAAAAACAGATGATAGAGGGCACCGTAATACACATGATGCCATGACGAGCCCCACTTCACCGGAACCTCCGGCATCGTGTCAGGGCGGGCCTCAGCCGCAAGGCGGATATCGTCCATGCTCAGGTCCATCAACGCGGAATGCCCATTGGTACCGCCACGCTCGTAGGTTGCCCAGTAAGGCCTCAGATAACCTTCCTCAAAACAATGCACCGTAATCCCCCGAGCCTTGGCAATCGCCCGCGCGGTTTTGTGGATCGGGCGACTATCACCGTATAAAACGATGTCAGTAATCCCTTCGCACGTCAGATAGTGTTCCAGAAACGCGGGCCATTCCTCGGGCGTACGGTCAAATGGTTTGAACCCGGAGTTTCGCATCCAGAACACCGCATCCCCGCGGTTAAATCCAATCCGAGACACAGACGCCCCCGTCGCCGCAATCTTCGCGCCGAGCTGGCGAAAGAACGGGCCATGCGGGCCTTGCAGGAACAAAAACTTGCGGTGCGTGGTCAAAACAGCGGTTTCCATTGCGGTAAATAACCGCGCATTGATACGGCAAACGTCGTATTTCCGCAATTACAAATCCCTTGCTCCTGCAGGCGCAGCACGGTACCACACCCCCTGAAGCATAAGGAGAACGGCGCATGTTTACCGGCATTGTTACCGACATCGGCACCATCCAGAAAACCGAGGATCGCGGCGATCTGCGCGCGCGGATTTCGTGTTCTTACGATATGAACGGCGTCGACATCGGAGCCTCGATTGCTTGCGACGGGGTTTGTCTGACAGTGATAGCCAAAGGCGATGACTGGTTCGACGTGGATATCTCTGCGGAAACAACGTCCAAGACCACCATAGGCAGCTGGCAAAATAACGAGGGTGGCTGGACTACTGGCAAACGTATCAACCTTGAACGCGCCCTGAAACTGGGCGACGAACTTGGCGGGCATATCGTGTCAGGCCACGTGGACGGATTGGCGATAATTGCGACGATGCAGGACGACGGCGACAGTACCCGCGTTACGTTGACCGCGCCAGAAGACCTCGCGAAGTTCATTGCCCAAAAAGGTTCCGTGACGTTAAACGGAGCATCGCTAACGGTTAATGACGTGAAGGGTTGTGATTTTGATATCAACTTCATACCTCACACAAAGACCCACACCACTTGGGGCGAAGCTGCGGTTGGTGATCGGGTGAACTTGGAAATTGACACGCTGGCACGCTATGTGGCGCGACTGGCTGAAATGCAGGGCTAACTATGACCAACTATACATCCGACATTTCCACCATTGAAGACATCATCGACGACGCCCGCAACGGCCGCATGTTCATTCTCGTCGATCACGAAGATCGCGAAAACGAAGGCGATCTGGTGATCCCCGCCCAAATGGCCACACCCGACGCGATCAACTTCATGGCTACCCACGGCCGCGGCCTGATCTGCCTGACGATGACCGGCGAACAAATCGAGCGCCTAGGCGTGCCGATGATGGCCTCCAGCAACTCGTCCCGCCATGAAACCCCGTTCACGGTGTCCATCGAGGCCAGCGAAGGTGTAACCACCGGTATCTCGGCCCACGACCGCGC
>JAGLUD010000214.1 GCA_023134935.1 Paracoccaceae bacterium
ACCCCCGGCCACGTGTTCCCGCTAAAAGCCCGCCCCGGTGGCGTGCTGGTGCGGGCAGGCCACACCGAAGCTGCGACAGATATTTCGCGACTTGCAGGATTGAACCCCTCCGGTGTGATCTGCGAGATCATGAACGACGACGGCTCCATGGCGCGCCTGCCGGACCTGATTACATTTGCCAAAAAACACAGCCTGAAAATCGGCACTATCTCGGACCTGATCGCCTATCGTCACCGCCACGACAATCTGGTGCGGGAAACGGCGCAGAAAACCGTGACCTCCGCTTTCGGCGGCGAATGGTACCTTCGCGTTTTCACTGACGAGACTTCAGGCACCGAACACATCGCCCTTACCAAAGGCGACATCACCAGCCCCGCGCCGGTACTGGTGCGCACCCACGCGCTTGATCCGCTTGAAGACGTGCTCGGCCTTGGTACTACGACGGCGGACAAACTGCCCAGAGCGATGAAGATCATCGCGGATGAGGGGCGTGGCGTAGTTGTCTTGTTCCGCAATCCAACCCAAAAGCTTGCGCTTGATGATCAAGCAACGCCAGAAACCCTGCGCCAAACCGGCATCGGGGCACAAATCCTTTCCAGCCTTGGCCTGTCCGAAATCGTGTTGCTAACTGACAGCCCCATGCCCAAAGTCATCGGGCTGGATGCGTATGACGTGACCATCATCGGCACCCAACCCATTCACGAAGGCACATAAAATGGCCCAAGCAGAATCCCACTACATCCTGCCCTCGCCCAAATTCGACGCACCAACCCGCGTGCTAATCGTCGTGTCGCCCTACTACAAAGACATCGCGCAAAACCTCGTCGCCGGTGCCACCGCCGCGATAAAAGCCGCCAGTGCCACTTGTGATATCATCGAAGTCCCCGGCGCCCTCGAAATCCCCACCGCCATCAAACTGGCAAGTGGTGCATACGACGGCTTCGTCGCCCTTGGCTGCATCATTCGCGGCGAGACAACCCATTACGACACGGTCTGCAACGACAGCTCTCGCGCGCTTAGCTTGATGGGCTTGGAGGGCATCTGCACCGGTAACGGTATCCTGACCGTCGAAAACCGCGACCAAGCCGTGGTTCGCGCTGATCACACAAGCCAAAACAAAGGCGGCGGTGCGGCGGATGCGGCTATGCACCTGATTGCGATAAAGCGGCGCTTTACAAAGACAGGCTCGGGGCGTATTGCACCGACTTCCGAACACATCCTGATGGCTGGTGAAGCCTTCGGGGATCATGGGACTACCTGATGACCAAGCCTAAACCAACGCAAGAACAAAAACGCCAAATGCGCTCGGCCTCGCGCCTTTACGCAGTGCAAGCCCTGTTTCAGATGGAAGCGTTGGGCGAGGCCTTGGAAGACATTCAGGACGAATTCGAAAACTTCCGTTTCGGCGCAACAATCGGCGAAGACACCTATGCCGAAGGTGATCTGAAATTGTTCCGCGCGTTGCTATCCGAAGCCGTATCGAACCAAGCCACAATCGACCAACTGACCGACCGCGCCTTGGTTGCCAAATGGCCCATCGACCGCATCGACCCAACCCTGCGCGCCCTATTCCGCGCCGCTGGTTCCGAGCTGTTAACCCAAACCACACCACCCAAAGTTACGATCACCGAGTTTGTTGACGTGGCTAAGGCGTTTTTCCCTGAAGGCCGTGAATCCAAATTCGTGAACGCAGTGCTTGACCACATGGGCCGCGAAATCAATCCGGACGCTTTCGTTCCCAAATAGGCCGCAACGAAGTTTCGAATTACGCAATTACCAGTTCAAAGAAGTTTTGGCTGCCCGTCGATTGCTCGTGTAGTTTCTCAAACCCACATTTTTCAAGCACGCCTGCCGACGCGACATTATCACGGTCGACACCCGCGGCCAGTCGCATTCGAGGGCCACTTTTCATGGCTGAAATCAGCGCCTTGATCATTTCGGTCGCGTATCCTTTTCCCCAATTCGGCTCTCCAAGTATATAGCCCAACTGGACGGTAGGAATTCTGGTTTCTTCTGGGTTATCGAATAACAAAACCAAGCCCACCAATTCAGCCGTGTCACGCGCATGAACGCAGAGAATCTGAACTTCGTTGATCCGATCGTCCACCCATTTTGTAATTGAGTCCTCATTGACCGAAAACTTCATAGATAGCGGCAATCGATACATTATTATCGGTGTAAGAAGAACTTTGAGTTCGCTCTCGAGTTTGTTCCTTTTGGCGGGATTACTCAGAATTCGATCCCAATTCTCAACCGATAGCCTTGCGGTTTCAAACGTCAGTTGTGAAATCATATGTTGAATGGTTTCGCCCTCAAAAAGTTATGAATGTCAGACAATACGACATGCTAAAACATATCTAGCCATTCGCAATCTCTTTATCTAGACTTCCCACAAGCTATAGATATGGGAAAATCGATGTTTGCGAAACAAGAC
>JAGLUD010000215.1 GCA_023134935.1 Paracoccaceae bacterium
TGGGTGAAAACCTCCCTCGCACCGGGCAGCCAAGTGGTTTCCGCTTACCTAGAAGCCGCAGACCTGCAAAAAGACCTAGACGCATTGGGCTTCAACCTTGTCGGCTATGGCTGCACAACTTGTATCGGTAACTCCGGTCCAATCCAGCCAGAACTATCCGACGCAATCGCCGAAGGTGATCTAGTAGCAACCTCCGTCCTATCCGGTAACCGCAATTTTGAGGGCCGTATTTCCCCCGACGTGCGCGCCAACTATCTGGCCTCCCCGCCGCTAGTGGTCGCATACGCAATCGCGGGCACGATGGATATAGACCTACAAAACGACCCACTCGGCGTTTGCCCTGACGGTACCGAAATCATGCTCAAAGACATCTGGCCAACCACGCAAGAAGTCGCTGAACTAGTTGAAAAAACCGTCACCCGCGAAGCGTTCCTGTCCAAATACGCAGACGTATTCGCAGGCGACGAAAAATGGCAGGGCGTGGAAACAACCGATAGCCTGACATACGACTGGCCGTCCGCATCAACCTACATCCAGAACCCGCCGTACTTCCAAGGCATGTCCAAGGAAGCTGGCGTAATCACCGATGTAAAAGACGCGCGCCTGCTGGCCGTGCTTGGCGATATGGTCACAACCGACCACATCTCGCCAGCTGGATCGTTCGCAGTGGACAGCCCAGCAGGCAAATACCTCGTAGACCGCCAAGTCGGCCAACGCGAGTTCAACTCCTACGGCTCCCGACGCGGTAATCACCAAGTCATGATGCGCGGCACGTTCGCCAACATCCGCATCAAAAACGAGATGCTCGACGGCGTCGAGGGTGGTTACACCACAGGCCCCGACGGCGAACAAGCCTCGATCTACGACGCGGCAATGGCCTACAAGGCCGCCGGAACCCCGCTGGTAATCGTAGCTGGCGAACAATACGGCGCCGGATCGTCCCGCGACTGGGCCGCCAAAGGCACATCGCTACTGGGCGTAAGCGCAGTGATCGCCAAAACGTTCGAGCGTATCCACCGTTCCAACCTAGTTGGCATGGGCGTTATCCCGTTCGAATTCACCGGCGACGACGACCGCAAAACGCTTGGTATCACCGGCGAGGAAAGCATCTCCATCACTGGTCTAGAGGGCGACTTGAAACCGCTTTCCGAAGTACCTGCAACGATCACATATGCGGATGGTTCAGTGAAAGAGATCACCCTCAAATGCCGTATCGATACCGAAGTAGAGATCGAATACGTCGAAAACGGTGGTGTTCTACATTACGTACTGCGGAATTTGGCTAAAAGCTAAAAGCTAAAAGCTAAACCCGAAAACCTGACAAACAAAACGCCCGCCATTTCGGTGGGCGTTTTTGCTTTAGTCATCACGCTCCGGCGCGTTCGGGTCAACAGGCATCTTGTGAGCGATACCCTTATGGCAAGTGATACAAGTCTCACCCTGTTCATGTCCTTCTTGCATCTTTTCACTGGCACGACGGCTTTGCAACGTGAAGTCCATCGCCTCAAATGAATGGCAGTTTCGACACTCGCGACTGTCGGTCGCCTCCATCATTCGCCAAACGTTGTTAGCCATCTCCCATCGATGCTCTTCGAATTCCTCGATCGTATCAATTTTACCGATAAGCATGCCCCATACCTCGCCGCTCGCCCGAATTTTGCGTATCAGTTTCGGGGTCCATTCGTGTGGTACATGGCAGTCAGAACAAATCGCGCGTACGCCCGAAGCATTCTGATAATGTGTGGATTCCTTATATTCTACATAAACCAACTGCTCCATTTCATGGCAGGATATGCAGAACTTAAGCGAGTTGGTGGCCTCCATTGCAGTATTAAAGCCACCCCAAAAAATAATGCCGCCGATAAATCCGACGAAAATAATGGCCCCCCACGCAAAACGCGCCGTAGGAGCCCAAAACCACATCCATGTTCTCTTAATAAATTGAAGCATTTTGCGCCCCTCGAAAAAACTTCAAAGGCTGCCCGCACGAAACGGAGGACAGCCTAAATTTCAAGTTTGTTTACTCAGCCAGTGGCAAAGTCTGCAAGTAAGCCAGAATGTCGGCTGATACCTGTGGTCCAAAGGCTCGCAATGCGGGCATTTGTTCAGCAGGTTGGCCATTCATGATTTTCTGGATGATTTCCCATGGGTTTTTGTTGGACAACGTTCCAAGAGTTGTTCCCAGATCTTTGGGTTTATCCCCATCGATGCCATGACAATTCGAACAAACGGTGTTGTAATATTCCTCACCCTTGCGGATGTCGCCAATCGCCATTTTGGTTTCACGGTTGATATACGCATCAATATCGAACTGTCCCGATGATACGAAATTGGCCAAGTCAATATAGTCTTGATCGCCCATCATGCCGCCAAATCCGTGGGTGGCATCTTTGATAATCGCAACGATACTTTCAATTGACGCGCCGGACATTTTTTGCAATCCGGTAATGCCGGTTTGATACGAACCACTTGCGTATGCGCCGTTAGCGCCCATCAAGTCCCAACCATGACAAGCTTTGCATCGTTGTGTGGCATCACCACTTTTATTGGTGTTGCTCGCTGGCCAAGAGAAATGTGTATCCTCCGGAGTTGGCGCTTTGATAACTTTATACCACTTGTCGTAAAGTAGTCCTCCGCGCGCAATAGACGAGGTAATTTCGTCTGCGTTTGCAGGTAATGCACTTACGGAAAAGCTAGTAATGGCGAGTGTAGAGGCAATCGCCAAAGGTACCAGTTTTCCTAATATTCGGTTAAGGCTAAACATAGCGCCCTCCTTTAGGATAATACGGTAATCTCACGTTTTCGTGATGGCCTCAGTGTGGGGGCGTTTATTGAGTTGTCATTGATTTAGGTCAAATAACACTCACATCAACAAACTATCTACCCTTTGGAAACAATAAGGTTTTGCAAATAAAAACGCCCGCGAATGACCACGGGCGTTTCAATGTTATTAACGTCAGAAACTTACTTCAAAGCTTCGTCTGTGATCGCATGAGTCCAAGCACCTGTTGGCTCCATAGTGATAACCGGATCGGAACCACCGGACATCAAGGACGCAACCGTTTGCTCGTATGCAGCGATATCAAGCGCGCCGTTCGAACCAGCAGTCAGCTTAGCGATTTCGTTCATCATACGGATCTGGTGCTCTTCAGTTTGTGCACCGGATGCATCGTTTTCAAGAACGATCATAGCAGCCTCGGTTGGGTTTGCTTCAGCCCATTTCCAGCCAGCCATGGACGCACGAACAAAGCGAACCATTTTATCGACGAACGCCGCATCATTCAGGTTCTCTTCCAGCACATACATGCCGTCTTCCAGCGTCGCAACACCTTGGTCTTGATACTTGAACACGATCAGATCGTCAGCAGTAAGACCCGCGTCAATGATCTGCCAGTACTCGTTGTAAGTCATAGTAGACACACAATCAGCCTGACCCTGAAGGATCGGGTCAACGTTGAAGCCCTGCTTCAGAACCGTCACGCCATCGTCACCACCGTCAACCGAAAGGCCGAGCTGCGACATCCAGCTAAGGAACGGATACTCGTTGCCATAGAACCAAACGCCCAGTGTTTTACCAGCGAAGTCAGCAGGGGACGCAATGCCACTGTCCTTACGACATGTCAGCATCATGCCCGAGCTTGCGAAAGGCTGTGCGATGTTAACCACGTTCAGACCTTTTTCACGCGAAGCAAGTGCGGAAGGCATCCAATCGAGAACAACATCAGCACCGCCACCAGCGATAACCTGTGCCGGCGCGATATCAGGGCCACCTGGCTTGATTGTCACGTTCAGGCCTTCGTCGGCATAAAAACCGTTGTCCAGCGCAACATAATAACCAGCGAACTGCGCCTGCGTTACCCACTTAAGTTGCAGCGTAACATCGTCCGCCGCCTGTGCTGCAAAACCACCGAACATCATTGCTCCGGTTAGCGCAGTTGTTAAAATCTTATTCATCATACTCTCCTAGTTAGTCCTACCCGCGCTGGGAAGGATGCCAAAACGTGGTCGCTTTCTCGAGAAGCGCTACCACACCATAAAATGCGGAACCGGCAATTGCCGCCACCACAATCTCTGCCCACACCATATCAAGCGACAAGCGCCCGACTTCGGTCGAAATGCGAAAACCCATTCCAACCGTGGGTGAGCCAAAGAACTCCGCCACAATGGCACCAATCAGCGCCAATGTCGTGGAAATCTTCAAACCGTTAAAAATAAAAGGCGCCGCTGCAGGAAGCCGCAATTTCAACAGCTTCTGCGGATAACTCGCCGCATATGTCCGCATCAAATCCCGCTGCATAGACGTTTGCGCCTGCATTCCTTGCACCGTGTTCACCAGCATCGGGAAGAACACCATGATGACAACAACAGCAGCCTTCGACTGCCAGCCAAACCCGAACCACATCACCAAGATCGGGGCCATACCGATAATCGGCAAAGCGGCCACGAAGTTACCAACCGGCAACAACCCTTTTTGCAAGAACGGCGAGCGGTCAATGGCAACAGCCGTCACAAACGCCGCCCCACATCCAATGAAATAGCCACTAAGCGCCCCTTTGATAAACGTCTGCACAAAGTCCGCCCAAAGCGTTGGGATGTTACTAACAAATGCCGTACCAATCATTGTTGGGGGCGGTAACAGAACTGCTTTAACCTCCAACCCGCGCACGACCCATTCCCAGATCACCAACAGTGTTATGCCGAAAATTATAGGCACCAACAGTTTAGTCAGGCGGGTAGGTTTCAAGTTCGACAGCCAAACGTTCAACGCCCACGCCGCCAGCCAGAAAACCAAGGCTCCGATCAAATAAATATTCATCGGCTCGCCCCCTGACTTTGGCCCATTTTCCGCAGCGTAAACTTCTCAAGCTGCCCAATGATCATCACCAGTGACGCCGCCAAAGCCGCTGCCATTAACAAGGCCGACCAAATCTGGATCGTCTGCCCATAGTAACTACCGGCCAGCAACCGCGCGCCAAGGCCACGAACGGCCCCCGTAGGCAGTTCGGCCACAATCGCGCCAACCAGCGCGGCGGCCACACCAATCTTCAAAGACGGGAAAAGATACGGCACAGAAGAGGGCCACCGCAGCGCCCAAAAAGTTGTCCACTTACTAGCATTCCAAGTCCGCATCTGGTCCATTTGCATCGCATCCGGTGCGCGCAAACCCTTCACCATACCGACAACAACAGGGAAGAAACTTAGATACATCGAGATCACCGCCTTAGGCACCAACCCCGAAATTCCAACCGCATTCAGCACCACGATAATCATCGGTGCAATCGCCAAAATCGGGATGGTCTGGCTGGCAATCACCCAAGGCATCACCGAAAGGTTCATCGCCTTATTATGCACAATCCCGACGGCCAGAAGTATCCCCAAAACCGTCCCCATCGCAAACCCCAGAAGGGTAGACGACAGCGTTATCCAAGAATGGAACACCAACGACCGCTTCGACGTGATACTTTTCATCGCCGTAGTATTCCACAACTCCACCGCCACCTGATGCGGGGCAGG